>JACCZP010000104.1 GCA_013695885.1 Thermoleophilaceae bacterium
GGGCGAGGAACGCCAGGGCCTCGCCGAGCTCCGCACGGGCCAGGCTCGCGCCGAGGCAGCGGTGGATCCCCGCGCCGAAGGTGAGCGGCCTTGTCCTCCCGCGGTCGGCGGTGATGTCGAAGGCCTCGGGCTCGCCCCCGCCCGCGCCGAGATCCCGATTGGCCGTGAAGCTCGAGACCATCACGACGGTGCCCTCGGGAAAGGTGACGCCGCGGTGGTCGAGCTCCTCCACCACGATCCGGGCGGTGAACGGCGTGATGGGCTCGAACCGCAGCACCTCCTCCACGGCCGCCCCTCCTCGATCCCGAAGAGCTCCGCGAGCCGGCGTCCCGGGAACGTCGCAGAGCGGGTACGCAGGAAGAACGCCGCGGCCTCGCGGTCGAGCACCACGTAGCCGAACGGCGCGGCGGCCAGCCAGCCCTGCGCCGCGAGCTCGCGCATGACCCGGTGGAAGCGCTCCCCGCGTAGCTCGGGATCCGCGTAGTCGAGCACGGGGAGCCCGAGCTCGCCTACCGTGCGCGCCGTCGAGGGCATCTGCGCTCAGCCGAGTGCTGACATGTGGGGAAGGACCTCGGCGGCGAACAGGTCGTTGGCTTCCGCGACGAGGGCCGGATCGGCGTCCAGCGAGCCGGGGACCAGGACCACCCGCTCGACGCCGAGCGTGGCGATCTCGGCCAGGCGTTCGAGCACCTCGTCGGGGGTCCCGACGAGCGCGAAGCGGTCGATGAAGTCGTCTTCGAGCCGGCGGGCGTGCGGGGCGTCGCCCTCGCCGTGCCGTCCCTCGTCGTAGTCTGCGGTCAGGCCGTCGATTCCACGACGCGTGACTTCGGACAGACCGTCGGCCGGCGCGCCCTCCGTGGCGAAGCGAGCGAATATGGCCACGCTCCCCCGGACCAGATCGCGGGCCACGACCCTGTCGGGGTGGACCGCGACGTTCAGGAAAGCGCCGAGGGACGGCCGGCGATCCTCGGCGGCCGACTCCGCGGCCTCGATCGCCCAACGCAAGCGAGCGGGCTCGGCCCCGACCGTGAAGTCGATGTGCTCGGCGTGCCGGGCCGCCGCCGCTATGACGCGCGGGCCGGTGGCCGCCACGGTCACCGGCACCTTCGGGATCGTGTCGTCGGGGAGCCAGCGGATACGACCGGACGAGCCGCCGAGCTCGACCTCCTCGCCGCGCAGGTAACCCTGGACAGCCACCAGCGCATCCTCGAGCTCGGCCGCCGACACGGGTCGCTGGCCGATCTGAGTGAGGGCGGAATCACCGCGGCCCAGGCCGAGCAGCGCGCGACCGCCGGTCTCCGCCTGGAGGGTCGCGACGGCCGAGGCGGTGACCGCGGGGTGACGCGTGCGCGGGTTGGTCACGCCGGGGCCGAGCCCGATGCGCTCCGTGGCGGCTCCCGCCAGCGCGAGCTCGACCCAGACGTCGGCGTTCAGGTTCTGGCTGTCGGCCACGAGCAGCCCGGCGTAGCCCCAGTCCTCGATGCGCCGCGCCAGCTCGGCCACGCGGTGGGGAAAGGCGAAGGTGTGGAGCCAGGCGTCGATCGCGGCGGACGCTAACCCACCGACGCCGACGGCTTCGTCGAGCTGCGTCCGGCCTCAGTGCCCGTGCTCGTGCTTGCCCTCGAGCCCGCGCTCATGCACGTGCGTGTGGGAGTGCGTCTCCCCGTCGTGCTCGTGCTCGTGCTCGTGCTCGGTGTGCTCGTGCTCGTGAGCGGTGTGGGCGTGCTCGTGGGTCGCGTCACCGTGAGAGTGGTCGAGGTGCCCGTGGATCGCCTGCTCCGGATGCTCGTGGGTCATGCTCATGCTCCTCGTGTGTGTGGGATCGGCGACGGGAGCCGCCGAATAGCGACCTCGCACGGTAGGAGGCCAGCGCAGGTTCAAGCTCGCGGCTCGCGCTACCCGAACGCGCGCCAGGTCACCCACCGCGCGTCTGCGAGTCTTTGCGGTGAATGCCGGTCGCGAGGAAGGGCAAAAGCGGCGGCCCTCGGCCAGCGGCCGCACCTTCGCGTTGCCCTGGCTCGGCGTGTGGCCTCGGTCGCGTAGACGTCGCGGTAGCTGCGCTGTCGTAGCGTCTCGCTCGAATACATCCCTTCAGGCAGACCCTTGCCCCCTCGATGAAAACCAAGGGCGGCGCGGCTTACAATCGACGTTGTGCCCGGCACGCTTAGGAAGCCGACGCGGCAGGCCCACCGGAGCTCCCTCTACCTCAAGGCGGACGAGGTCAGTAACTCTTTGGCGGCGTTCGAGGGTGGGGACATCGAAGGGGTCCTCACACGCATGGCAGAAGAGACTGGAGGCGGAGTCGAGGGAGGCGTTGATGCCAAGGTCTTCAAGGGCAAACCGGGACGGAACCGCTCGCGACGACTCGAAGAGGAGGTGAGGCGGAGGAGAACCGAGCATTCGGCGGCGTCACTGCTGCTCGAGAAACTGCACGATGATGACGCGATCGGGGTAGTAGAAGGTGACTACGGCCCCGACGTCTACGCACAACTCGACGAGCAGATGCTTCTCGAGTTCCGCGCGGAACTTCGAATACACCCGCTGCATCAGGTCGTCAACACGGCCCGAGGGTTCATGGGTGTCGCCTCCAGTTTTGGTGTCTCGCGCGAAGAGATCCGCGAGATGAAACAGACGGTCGAGCTCCTGGAGCTTCTTGCGCAACCCGGGCCAGGGGAGAGACGGGCGTTCCTCGCGTACGCCGAAACCTCCGATGCCGGAGGCGACTACAAGCTTGTGCTGCCGATACAAGAGCGCCACTTGCGAGTCCCCCTCGACGATTTCCATGGCACCGCAACATTCGTTGCTCAGGTAGATCGCGTGATACCTGACGAAGAACAGGTCTTGGCGATTCGCCTGCTTCGCGATGCACCAGCGCTCGGGATTGAGCGTCGAGCTATCGAGGATGCGCTGCCCGAGCTGATACAGGGCTTCCAAGAGTTGGGGGTCGCGGTGACCCAGGCAGACTTCTTTTTGACCAAGCCGGCGGTCGTCCTTCGGCCAATCTGGATTTTCAAGTGACTTCGGAGCCTGATCTACCCGCTGTGTCGGCGCGTCAGGTCCGAGCATTTCGGATGCATACCGACCGTGCTCTCGCGCCGAGTAGAGCACGCCACCTCACTGGTCTCAGACATGTTCGGGAGGCGGCGGCGCGATCAATCCGTGGCCGACGAGATGAGGTCGCGGCGGTGCGGCGCATAGCGCGATTCGGCGACGTCATCGCGTCGCAACGCGCGGTACCCGGCGGTGCCGAGACCGAAGGCCTGACGCTCACCGAAGCGGCCTCGCGTCTCGGTATCTCGACAACTACGCTGCGCCGAAGGCTTCGACAACGACGTCTTGAGCCGATGCGCGACGGTCGACGCTTGCTGGTCCGCGAGCACCAGCTTTGGCAGCTGAGATCAGAGGGTTCTACGTCTCTCGACCGCGAGCAGAACGTCGGCGATTCGGCTCGGCAGATGTCAGAGCACGTTCCTCCTCGAGCCCAAACCGTCGGGCCATGGGTAGCCACGTTGCGCGGCGACGTCGTCTTCTCGGCGGATACGGCACGCGAAGTCGTGGCGTGGCTCGAGGCTCAAGACCTAATCGCTGACTCCCTATACCGTCTGCCCGTTGACCCGAGCGCCGCCGAGGGTGCCGCTCCGGCGTGAGGTTCTCGTTTAGGGGAGTTTCCCGCTCTGGGGGGCGGCGACTTGACGCCACGACCCGTCGTGGATGTATGGCTCGCCGGTCTCGACCGAACGCCGCTCGCTTGCCTTGTCGACACCGGAACACTTCGCACGAGAATGGCCTATGAGCTCGCGGAAACCGCCGAAGTAGATCTCTCCGAAGGTCTGACCGAGCAGTTCTTCGTTCCAGCTCTTGGGCTTAGACGGATTTCTCCGCTACTTCCGCATCACTCTGTCCGCTTACGAAGAATGGCTCGAATGCATTCCGGAGAGCCCAAGCTAACCGGAGTCCCACACGTGGACTCCTACCCGATCGAGTCCACCATCTCGAGCTGGATCAGCCGGTTCAGCTCGACCGCGTACTCCATCGGCAGCTCCTTGGTGACCGGCTCGATGAACCCGTTGACGATCATCGCGGCCGCCTCCTCCTCGCTCAGCCCGCGGCTGCGGAGGTAGAACATCTGCTCGTCGGAGATGCGGCCGACCACGGCCTCGTGGGCCACGGTGGTGTGGGGGTTCTGGA
>JACCZP010000150.1 GCA_013695885.1 Thermoleophilaceae bacterium
GCTGGTTCACCAGCGAGCGGATCTCCTTGTACTTGCGCGGGTGGAGGGTGGCGAAGGCGAGGTCCTCGAGCTCCCACTTGATCGCGTGGATCCCGAGCCGGTGCGCGAGCGGCGCGAAGATGTCGAGGGTCTCGCGGGCCTTCTCCTGCTGCTTCTGCTTGGGCATGGCCGCCAGCGTGCGCATGTTGTGCAGGCGGTCGGCGAGCTTGATGAGGATGACCCGGATGTCCCGGGCCATGGCCACGAGCATCTTGCGGTAGTTCTCGGCCTGGCGCTCGTCGCGGCTCTGGAAGGTGATCCCGGTGAACTTGGTGACGCCGTCCACGAGGCCGGCGATCTCCTCGCCGAACTCCCGCTCCACCTGCTCGAGCGACGCGCTCGTGTCCTCCACGGTGTCGTGGAGCAGCGCCGCGCAGAGCGTCGCGGTGTCGAGGCGCATGCCCGCGCAGATCTTGGCCACCCCGACCGGGTGGGTGATGAAGTCCTCGCCGGACCGGCGGCGCTGGTCGGCGTGGCGCTCGCAGGCGAACGCGAACGCTCGGCCGATCAGGTCGCGGTCGGCCCCGGGGGCACCCTCCCCGGCGTGCTCCTCGAGGACGGCGAAGAGGTCGCCGAGGAGGCGCCGGTCGTCGGGCCCCAGGACCGACGCCGAGTCCACCGTCAGGGTGGCCGGCGCGTCGCTCACCGTGTCGACGGGCCGGCGAGCGGCGGTCGACGCCTGCGGCACCTCACTGGTGTCGCCGTTCTCCGAGAGCGAAACCTCCGGCGCGACCTGGGTGTCGCGGGCCTTGGCCACGAGAGTGAGTCTAACTTCGGTGCGGGCGCCGCCCGGACGACGTGGCCTGCCGGTCCGCCTGCCGGACATCGCAAGCGCCCCACGAATGTCGAGCCGCGACTAGCTCCCGGCGCCGAGCGGGGTTCCGTCGAGCTCGCGCTGAAGGTCCTCCAGCGAGTCGAAGACCGCCACCGCCCCGGCCTCGCGGAGCTCCGACTCGCCGAAACCGCCGGTGACGACGCCGAGTGCCTCGACCCCGGCGCGGGTGGCGGACTCGCAGTCGTAGACCGAGTCCCCTACCAGAACCGCCTCGCCGCCGCCGACCTTCTCGAGCGCCACCCCCACGACATCCGGGGCGGGCTTCGTGGCCTCGACGTCGGCGGACGAGGTCCAGCCGTCCACGAGCTCGCGGGCGTCGAGGAGATCGATGTAGTGATCGACCTCGGTGGCCTTTGCCGAGCTTGCGAGCACCACCGTGTGTCCCCGGTCCTTCAGCTCGACGATCAGCTCGCGGGCACCGGGAAGCGGCTCGACCTCGGCGATCATCGTGAAGTAGATCGCGTCGTGAGCGGGGCGGATCTCGTCGCCCAGTTGCTCCTCGACCTCGTCCCCGGCAACCGTGGGAACGAGCTGGTCGCCTCCCATCCCGATGCTGCGGTGGATCCTCCACAGCGGGATCACCACGCCGTGCTGATGGAAGGCCCGGTACCACGCCACCGCGTGCTGGAAGTTCGAGTCGACGAGCGTCCCGTCGATGTCGAGGATCGCGACCGGGGGCACGCGGAGAGCATAGGACGAGGAGCTCGCGGCCGCCCCTGTACCTTGCGAGACCTAGTGACGGAACCGACGACCCGAAAGACCTCGTACCCCGTGCGCTCGCACCAGGTCGCTGCGCGCTCGTGGGAAGGACACGAGGCGGAGCGCCGCTCGGCGTTGCGGCGCGACGCCCAGCGCGAGATGAGCGTCAACCTCTCGGAGGGAATCGCCCTCAGCCGCTTTCTGGCCGAGTTCGCCGGCAGCGCCCGTAGGCAGTGAGCGAGCCGGCCTTCGACGAGCTCCTCCGGGCTCTCGTCGACGCAGGGACGAGGTTCGTACTGGTGGGGGGGTTCGCGGTCAACGCTTGGGGCGTCGTACGCGGAACCAAGGACCTCGACATCGTGGCGGATCCCGAGGCGGAGAACCTGCGGTCGCTCGCTGCCACCGCGGTCGCCCTGGGCGGCTCGGTCTCCCTCGGAGAGTCGCTACTGGGCTCCGAGCGCGCGATCCTCGCCCG
>JACCZP010000190.1 GCA_013695885.1 Thermoleophilaceae bacterium
GCGCCACGACGCCGCCGGGGCTCGGGCGAGGTGCCCGCTCCACGCGGGCGCGCCGCTTCGCGCCCTTCGCCGGAGGCGCCGGTCGAGGTCCGTGCGAAGGCGCGCTACGTGCGCTGCGCTCCGCGCAAGGCGCGGCTGGTGATCGACCACATCCGCGGCAAGGATGTGGCCGCCGCCCGCGCGATCCTCGAGAACACCCCGCGCGCCGCCGCCCGCGACGTGCTGAAGCTCCTCGACTCTGCGATCGCCAACGCGGAGAACAACCACGAGCTCGTGGCCGGCGACCTCCGCGTGGGACGGGCGTTCGTGGACGAGGGCCCGACCCTCAAGCGCTACCGTCCTCGGGCCCTCGGACGGGCCACCCGGATCCGCAAGCGCACGAGCCACATGACCATCGCCCTCACCGCCAAGGACTAGTCGAGACCCACATGGGACAGAAGATCCATCCCGAGATCCTCCGGGTCGGCTACATCCACGACTGGAAGTCGCAGTGGTTCAACGAGCGCGACTTCTCGGACTACCTGATCGAGGACATCCGCATCCGTGAGCACATCGAGGGCAAGCTCTCGCACGCCGGCCTCTCGAAGATCACGATCAAGAAGAACAAGACCGAGGTCGAGGTGAACATCCATACGGCCCGGCCCGGGATCGTGATCGGCAAGGCCGGCAGCGAGGTGGACGCCCTGCGCAAGGAGCTCCACCGCATGACCAACAAGGCGGTCAAGGTCAACATCCTGGAGATCAAGCGCCCCGAGCTCGACGCGATGCTCGTCGCGCAGTCGGTGGCGGAGCAGCTTCAGAACCGCGTCGCCTTCCGCCGCGCGATGAAGCGCGCGCTGACCTCGGCGATGCGCTCCGGCGCGAAGGGCGTCCGGATCCAGATCTCGGGCCGCCTCGGCGGCGCCGAGATGGCGCGCACCGAGGCCTACTCGGAAGGCCGCGTCCCGCTCCACACGATCCGCGCCGACATCGACTACGGCCTCTACGAGGCGCGCACCACCTTCGGCCGCATCGGCGTCAAGGTTTGGGTCAACAAGGGCGAGATCATGCCGACCGGGTTCGCTCAGGACCTGACAGACCTCGAGGCCCCGCAGCAGGCCGGCGGGCGCCCGGGCGGCCCGCCGCGCGGTGGCGGCGGTGGCGGCGGCAGGGGGCGGTCCTGATGCTGCAGCCCAAGCGCGTCAAGCATCGCAAGCAGCATCGTGGCCGCATGCGTGGCAACGCGCGGGCGGGCACGCACGTCGAGTTCGGCGAGTACGGGCTCAAGTCGCTCGAGCGCGGCTGGGTCACGAACCGCCAGATCGAGGCCGCCCGGATCGCGCTCACGCGCAAGATCAAGCGCGGCGGCAAGGTCTGGATCAACATCTTTCCGGACAAGCCTGTGACCCAGAAGCCGGCCGAGACCCGCATGGGATCCGGCAAGGGGGCGCCCGAAGGCTGGGTCGCCGTCGTCAAGCCGGGGCGCGTGATGATGGAGCTCTCGGGCGTGTCCGAGGAGCTCGCCCGCGAGGCGATGCGGCTCGCGGGCCACAAGCTGCCGGTGAAGAGCAAGTTCGTCGCGCGCGAGGGGGGCGGAGGCTGATGAAGGCCGCCGAAGTCCACGGCCTGGATGACGCTCAGCTGGTCGAGTTCGTCGACGGCGCGCGCAAGGAGTCGTTCAACCTCGGCTTCCAGCACGCGACCGGCCAGCTCGAGAACACCGCCCGCCTCGGCCAGGCGCGGCGCGACCTCGCGCGTGGCTTGACCGTGGCGTCCCAGCGAGGCATCGACATCGACGCCGAAGTGAGGAAGCAGTCCGCATGACCGACGAAGAGCGCAACGAGCAGAACGAAGAGGCCGCCGAGGAGGCGACGACCGAGGCTGCGGACGCGCCCGAGGCTGAGGCGGAGGCTCCCGCGACGGAGCCCGAGGCCGCGGAGCCCGAGGCCGCGGAGCCCGATGCAGCCGAGGAGACCACTTCCGACGAGACCACCGAGGACGAGACCACCGAGGACGAGCCCACGGGAGACG
>JACCZP010000240.1 GCA_013695885.1 Thermoleophilaceae bacterium
GGCTTCTCCTTCTGGTTTGTGGCTGATGCAGCCACCTTAGTTGCGATCTACCGAGGTTGGATGAAGCATGCTCCCGTGCCACCACGGTATCGGGTAGACAGGAGGAAGCCTTGCGCAAGGCCAACTCCTCGGCAAGTACGACAAGGGCCGCGATCCCAAGGGTCGTCGCCGGCAGCGCCGAGATGGCGATCACGTATCCGCTGTGGCACAACTACTTCCGGACCCCGGCCTTGCGCGAGAGGCCTTCCGCTCTGGCTATGGCCCGTCGTGCTCGCTTACTGGCTGCTCGGTTCCTGGGGTAGCCGTCGGCCGCCCCTGATTAGATCGCCGCATGGGCAGCGGCTTCCCGAGTGTCGCTAACCCTCCTAGGTGTGGACACCGGACACGTTGTTCATGAGCACGGCGAGCCGTGCTCCGGGCGGCTGGCGGCTGAGCGAGCCGTGGGGTCGGACGAAGTTGTAGTGGTCAAGCCAGCCGGACAGCGCTCTGGAGCGCTCGGTCGAGGAGCCGTAGATCGCTCCGTAGGCCCAGCCCTGGGTGAGGGTCTGGATGAAGCGCTCGGCCTTGCCGTTGGTGCGTGGCCGGTAGGGACGCGTGCGCAGATGGCGCAAGCCGAGCCCCCGACAGCACAGGGCGTGCAGCACCGAGACGTAGCCGGGCCCGTTGTCGGTCATCACCCGCTCGACCCTGACGCCGTGGCGGCGGTAGAAGCCCACCGCTCGGCGCAGGAAGGCCACGCAGGTGATCGCCCGCTCGTCAGGGAGGACCTCGACGTAGGCGAGGCGCGTGGCGTCATCGACGCAGACGTGGACGAACTCCCAGCCCGCGCCCTGGCGGCGCCCGGCGCGGGTGCCGGTGGCGCGGTGGCCCGGCCGGTCGATGCGCCCGAGCTTCTTGACGTCGATGTGCAGCAGCTCACCCGGCTGCGAGCGCTCGTAGGGGTTGGGCGGCTCGAGGGGATCGAGCGCCGAGCGCTTGCCGAGCCCGTGGCGGCGCAGCACCGCCGAGACCGTCGCCGCGGCGTGACCGAGGACCGAGGCGATCTCCTCGCCGGTGAGCCGCACCCGACGCAGGGCGAGGATGGCCTCGACCCGCTCTACGGGGAGCGCCCGCGGGCTGCGACGGGGCCGCGAGGAGCGGTCCCCGAGCCCACCTGGACCCTCCTCACGGAAGCGCCTGACCCACTTGGCGGCCGTGCGCTCGCTCACGCCGGCGGCCTCGGCCGCCGTCGTGAGCGACCAGTGCTGCTCGAGGATGCGCTTGACCAGCAGCGCCCTGCTGTTCGGGCAGGTGCGAGCGTTAGCGTGAAGGTTCATCCGGGTCTCCTCCTTGGAGCTGAGTGGCTTCGACACCTCTCAGCCTCCTCGGAGGCCCGGATGAACAACGTGTCTAGGGACTACAGCTAGTGGCCGGCGCCCGCCGTGGCGAGCGAGGCCGGCGTGCGGCGCGGCATGTAGGTCTCGCGTGCGATCACGAGGCGCTGGATCTGCGACGTGCCCTCGTAGAGCTGCATGATCTTGGCGTCGCGCATGAGCTTCTCCACCGGGTAGTCCTTGATGAAGCCGTAGCCGCCGTAGACCTGGACGGCGTCGGTGGTCACCTCCATCGCCGAGTCCGCCGCGAAGCGCTTGGCGTGCGAGGACGCCAGCGTGTTGCTCCTGCCCTGATCGAGCAGGGACGCCGACTGCCAGGTGAGCAGGCGGCTGGCCTCGACCTTGGTGGCCATGTCGGCGATCATGAACTGGATCGCCTGGTGCATGGCGATGGGCACGCCGAACTGCACGCGCTCCTTCGAGTAGTCGCGGGCGAACTCGAACGCCGCGCGTGCGACCCCGGTTGCGGCCGCGGCCACGCCCGGACGGGTCCGGTCGAGAGTCATCATCGCGAGCTTGAAGCCCTTGTTCTCCTCGCCGAGCAGGTGGTCCGCGGGGATCTCGACGTCGTTGAACGAGACCATCGCCGTGTCCGAGGCGCGCTGGCCGAGCTTGTCCTCCTTCTTGTCGACCACCACCCCCGCGTCACGCGGGACGACGAAGGCCGAGATCCCGCGATGGCCGGCGTCCTTGTCGGGCTTCGCGTACACCGTGTACCAGTCGGCGTGCGAGCCGTTGGTGATGAAGACCTTGGTGCCGTTGAGCACGTACTTGTCGCCCTTGCGGACCGCGGTGGTGCGCATGCCCGACACGTCGGAGCCCGCCTCGGGCTCGGTGAGACAGAAGGAGGCCAGCTTGAGCTCCTCGGTGAGCATCCCGAGGTAACGGCGCTTGATCTCCTCGGAGCCCCCTAGCGCGACGGGGGCGCAGGCGAGGCCGTTGCAGGCCAGCGACGTGCTGATCCCCGAGCAGCCCCAGGCGATCTCCTCCTCGATGATGACCCCGTCGAGGGTGCCGAGGCCACCGCCCCCGTACTCCTCCGGGATGTGGGCGTTCATGAGGCCGACGTCCCACGCCTTCTTGATCACGTCGTGCGGGAACGTGGAGTCGCGGTCGTACTCCCACGCGACCGGACGGATCTCCTTGGCCGCGAAGTCATGGGCGAGGTCGCGCAGGTCCTTCTGCTCGTCGGTGAGGGTGAAGTCGATCACGGCTCTCCTTGCGGTGGCACGGCCCGCCCCGGGTCGACCGTCGCGCGACGGTCGAGGACGGGCCTGATTGACTCGTCAGTCAACTTCCTGGGGAGAGGGTAGCGAAGCAGCGGCTGCCGTGGGCTCCGACCACGGTCACAATGACCCCGTGCTCGGCGGGTTCGAGGGTCTCTTCTTCGCGCTGATCGTCGTGGTGACCGTGCTGGGGGTGATCATCGCGATCGTGAACGCGATGATGGGGGGGATGTACGACCAGATCGGCAGCGGCGGGCTCTCGATCGACACCCGTCCGCCACCACCTCCACCGCCGGACAGTCCGGCCGGCCGGGCCGAGCGCCGCGAGGAGATCCGTCAGCTGATCGAAGCCCGGTCGGCGCGGCGCCAGGCTCGCGGCCAGGCGCCCCTCGACATCGACGCCGAAGTGGCCGCGGCCGAGCAGATCGCCGAGCCCTCCCCTGCGGTGGACCCGGCGCTTCGCGAGGAGATCCGCGGCCTCGTCGTGGCCCGCAACGAGCGGCGCGCGCGCCAGGGCAAGGCGCCCCTCGACGTCGAGGAGGAGATCGATCGGCAGGTGCGCGAGCTCGGGGGCTGAGGCAGGCGCAGCGCTAGGACCGGTTTCCCCGCCGTAGCGTCGGCTATCAATACGGCCATGTCCATGGACCGCCGCAGGTACGAGCTCGACGAGCTCCTCATTCGCCCGGGCACATACTTCAATCCCCAGACCGAGGTGATGGTCGTCATCGACGACTCGCCCTCCCTCGACGGCGAGATCTTCAACCTCGAGGAGTTCGAGGGCGCGGACTGGGTGCTGATCTCCGACGAGACGCCGGTCGACGAGCCGAAGCGCGACGAGCTGCTCGAGGAGTTCCAGGTCACCTTCCACGGGGGCGACGGCCGGCGCGCGCGGGCCGAGATCGGCGAGGAGGACGACGACGCGGACGTCGAGGAGGACGAGGACGACGCCTTCGACGAGGAGGTGGGCCGGGAGTGAGGCCCCGCCGCCTCCGGGCGGCGCGCGTGCCCAGGCACGTCCGGCCCGCACCGCGGCCGGACGCCGCCCTATAGGTCCATTCACCCCGTGCGCGTCCGCCCGACATACCTCCTCGCGCTGTTCATCCCGGCGGCCGTGGTCCTCGAGATCGTGGGCGCCGCGCCACCGCTCATCTTCGGCGCCGCGGCGCTCGGGGTGATCCCCACCGCCGCGCTGATGGGCAAGGCCACCGAGGAGCTGGCCGCCCGCGCGGGCTCCGGCATCGGCGGGCTGCTGAACGTGACCTTCGGCAACGCGCCGGAGCTGATCATCGCCTTCTTCGCACTGCTGGCCGGGCTCCAGGAGGTGGTGAAGGCCTCGATCGTGGGGTCGATCATCGGCAACATCCTGCTCGTGCTCGGGGCCTCGATGCTCGTCGGTGGCTGGAAGCGCGAATCGCAGACCTTCTCGCGGACGGCCGCCAACGCCCAGTCGGGCATGTTGCTGCTGGCCGGCGGCGCGCTGGTCATGCCCGCGGTCTTCCAGCTCCTGCACGGCGGCGGGCTCCCCGCGATCGACGCCGAGATCGTGAACTTCAGCCCGGAGCTCGAGCGCCTCTCGCTCGGCGTCTCGATCCTGCTGATCTTCTCCTACGTCGCCGGCCTCGTCTTCTCCCTGCGCACCCACCGGGCGATCTTCAACCCCTACGAGGGAGAGGAGGAAGAGGAGACGTCCTGGTCGGTGAAGCGCTCGGTGGGGATGCTGGCCGTGGCCGGGGCCCTCGTCGGCGTGATGAGCGAGATCCTGGTGGGATCGATCTCCGAGACCGCGGAGCAGATCGGCCTCTCGGAGTTCTTCATCGGGGTGTTCGTGGTGGCCATCGTCGGCAACGCGGCCGAGCACTGGGTGGCCGTACTCGTGGCCGCCAAGGACAAGATGGACCTGGCCGTGAACATCGCGATCGGGTCGAGCGCCCAGATCGCCCTGTTCGTGGCGCCTTTGCTGGTCCTGCTCTCGTTCGCGTTCGGCGAGCAGCCGATGGCGCTGGTGTTCAACGGCTACGAGGTGGCCGCGCTGATCCTCGCGATCGTCATCGCCGGGTTCGTGACCCAGGACGGCGAGTCGAACTGGTTCGAGGGGCTCCAGCTGCTGGTGCTCTACGC
>JACCZP010000267.1 GCA_013695885.1 Thermoleophilaceae bacterium
CGACCACCCCGTGCTGGCGCTCCGCGAGGGCGCCGAGGGCCCGGTCGTGGTCGACACTTGCAGTCTGAGCCCCTATTACGGGCTCGAGCTTCAACTCATCCGGCACCGGCCCAAGCTTGGCCGCCGCGGGCGCACCGGAGGGCTACGGGCGTGACGGGAGCGTGACGGTTGGGCTGCCGAGGCGTGACGCCCGGGCGTCCCGGCTCAGAACGCGCGGCGCGGACGTGTAGCTGCCGGTGTCCGGCGCCGATGCCGAGCCGGCGCCCCACTGTCGCAGGGCGCTTGATGTGAGTCGGCACCCGAGGAGCTCGACTCCGGCTCATCCTCCGCCCAGACGCGCCACGAGCTCCGGCGAGGGGATGCCCGGGTGCACCTCACCGTCGACGAACAGCGTCGGCGTGGTCATCACGCCCGCGGAGATGCCCGAGCGGAAGTCCAGGGAGACGCGCTCGACCACGGCCTCGGAACGGCGGTCGTGCTCGAAGCGGTCGAGGTCGAGTCCGAGCGCTCGAACGCGCTCCCAGAGGTGCGGATCGTCGAGGCGCCCCTGGTCGGCGAACAGCGAGTCGTGCATAGCGAAGAACGCGTTCTGGAGGGCGGCGGCCTCCGCCGCCTCGGCCAGCCGCCGCGCCCGCGGGTGCTTCGAGACGACCGGGAAGTGGCGGAAGGCGCGGCGCACGGGCAGCGAGGCCAGCATGAGGTCGGCCTTCGCGCAGTAGGGGCACTCGTAGTCGCCGTACTCGACGACGGTGACGGGGCCTTCGCCGCGGACGTGGTCCTCGGAACGGAGGCCGGGTGACGGCGCGCTGCGCAAGCCGCCGCGCCCAGCCGGGCTCAGGCCGGCTGGTGCTCCAGGGCGTCGAAGATCAGGTTCGCGCCGGGGATCTCGAGCGGGCTGGGCGAGAGGTGCGACCACTCGATCTCGAGGTCCGGGCCGATCAACACGAGCGCACGGGTGCCGTGCCCGCGCTCCTCGAGGTAGGCGCCGTAGGACTTCGTCACCGCGCCCTTCGGGTTGAAGTCGGCGAGCAGCGGGAACGAGAGCCCGAGCTGCTGCTGGAACGCGCGGTGTGCGTAGGCCGAGTCCACCGAGATTCCGTAGAGCTCCGCGCCGCTGGCCTGGATCTCGGGGAGGACCTCCTGGTAGACGTTCAGCTGGTCGGTACAGACCGGCGAGAAGTCGAGCGGGTAGAAGACGAGCACCGACCTTCGCCCGCGGAGATCCGACAGGGAGACCTCGTTGCCGTCCTGGTCGGGCAGCGTGAAGTCGGGCGCGGGCGCGCCCGGCTCGATCAGCATCCGAAGCGTCCCCGGGTCGGCGTCTAGCGCCGTAGGCCGAGCTCGCCGATCAGCGATCGGTACCGGTCGAGATCGCTACGGCGAAGGTAGTTCAACAGCCGCCGGCGCTTGCCCACCAGCATGAGCAGCCCGCGCCGCGAGTGGTGGTCCTTGCTGTGCGTCCGCAGGTGCTCGGTGAGCTCGTTGATCCGTGCGGTGAGCAGTGCGACCTGCACCTCCGTGGACCCGGTGTCGGTATCGGACTTGCCGAAGCGCCCGACGATCTCGCGCTTGTCCTCGACGGTCAGGGTCATCGGCGCGGGACCGTAGCAGAGGTCATCTCACGCACCCGGTCGACGTCCTCGTGCATCTGACGGACCAGGTCGGAGGTCGTCTCGAAGCGTCGCTCGCCCCTGATCCGGTCGAGGAACGCCACCCGCAGCGTCCGCCCGTAGAGGGCGCCGTCGAAGTCGAGCAGGTAGCTCTCGACGAGCAGCGAGCGCCCGGCCCCGAACGTCGGCCGCACCCCCACGCTGACCGCCGCCACATGGCTCGTGCCCTCGACCTCGACGCGCGCCGCGTAGATCCCATGGCCGGGACACACGAGCCGGTCGTCGGGCACGAGGTTGGCGGTGGGCATGCCGAGGCCGCGGCCGCGGCCCTCGCCGGTCACCACCTCACCCTCCAGCAGGAAGGGACGCCCGAGGAAGTCGGCGGCCTCCGCGACCTCTCCGGCCGCCACGAGGCCGCGGATGTGGCTCGAGGACACCGTCTCCCCGGCGGCCTCGACGAGGGTCACCACGCGAGTCTCGAACTCGGGATGGGCCACGAGCACGTCGGTGTCTCCCTCGGCTCGCCGGCCGAAGCGGAAGTTCTCGCCCACCGAGACGTGGGCGGCCCCCAGGCCATCGACGAGCACCTCCTCCACGAAGCGCTCGGCCGACCTCGACGCGAGCTCGCGGTCGAACGTCGCGACCATGAGCTCGTCCACGCCGAGCGAGGCGATCAGATCCCGCTTCACCGGGAACGAGTCGAGCAGGCGCGGCAGGGCCTTCGGGCGGGTCACGGCCAGCGGGTGTGGATCGAAGGTGAGGACGGTGTCGGCGCCGCGGATG
The DNA here is from genome assembly GCA_013695885.1 of Thermoleophilaceae bacterium. Lineage (GTDB taxonomy): Bacteria > Actinomycetota > Thermoleophilia > Solirubrobacterales > Thermoleophilaceae > JACCZP01. The sequence continues at coordinate 2,394 of JACCZP010000267.1, forward strand.
ACCTCGCGGTGGCCGAGATGCACGCCGTCGAAGGTCCCGACCGCCACGCGCCGCGCGCGCGGCTCGGCGTCCGTGAGCGCGACGACCTTCATCCGGCGAACACTACGAGGGCGCGCAACCGCTCCTCGCTGCGCTCGTAGACCGCCAGCAGCCGGCCCTCGTGGGTCATGCGCATCGGACCGGCGTGAGATCGGGCGTCGGTCGATCGGGGAGAAGCGCCCGCCGGCTCGCCAGCCGGCTCGGCGGTCGCGGGCAGCGCCACGCCATGGCGCACCCGCTCGGCGTCGTCGACGTCGAGGCTGAGCTCGGGCAGGAACGTCAGGGCGGCCTCGAGGGGCACGACCCGCTCGGCATCGGCCTCGGTCAGCGAGAAGGGGCCGACGCGCGTGCGCTCGAGCTCCTCGCAGTAGGCGTCGCCGAGCGCCGCCACGAGCTGGCGCACGTAGGTGCCGGCCGAGCACTCGATCTCGAGGCCCACCCGCTCGCCGTCGCGCCAGACCTGCTCGAAGCGGTGCACGTGGACGAGCCGCTCGGGCCCCTCGACCGGCTCACCACGACGGGCCTTGCGGTAGAGGCGCTCGCCTCCGACCCGCACGGCCGAGTAGGCGGGTGGTCGTTGGTGCACCTCGCCGGTGGGCAGGTGGAGCTCGGCCGGCACTCGCCCGGTGTGCACGAGCTCCCCGTCGCGGTCGCCGGTGTCCGAGCGCCAGCCGAGCCGCGCCACCGTCCGGTAGGTCTTCGGCAGCGACGTGATGAAGCGCTGGGCGCGCGTGGCCCTGCCGACCAGTACCAGGAGGAGACCGGTGGCGAACGGGTCGAGCGTTCCGGCGTGTCCGACCTTGACGCCGCGACCGAGGGCTCGCCGAACGCGAGCGACGACGTCATGGGAGGTGACTCCGGCGGGCTTGGCCACGAGGATGACCCCCGCCGGGACGGGCATGAGCTCAGGCCGCTCCGTCGGCCCCCTCGGCGAGCTGCGTCCGGACCTCGTCACAGAGGTGGTCGAAGAGCTCGGGCACGCCCAGCGAGGATGTGAAGCCGGCGGCCCGGCGGTGGCCGCCGCCACCGAGGCCGCGGGCCGTGCGGGAGACGTCGACGCGCTCGTCGTTGGCCCGCAGCGAGACCTTGCGCAGCCCGCCGTCGGGCGCGTCGAGGCGGTCCCGGACGAGCGCGGCCACGGCCGTGCCCTCCACCGTGCGCAGCGTGTCGACGATGCCCTCGGCGTCGGTCTCCGTGGCGCCGGCCGCCTCGAAGTCCTCGCGGGTGAGCACGGTGGCGGTGATGCGCCCGTCGGCCAGGCGGTAGACGTTGGCGAGCGCGTGCTGGAGGAGGAGCAGGCGCTGGTAGGGGAGCTCCTGATAGAGGCGCCGGGACACGGCGCCGGCGTCGACGCCGGCCTCGATCAGCTCGGCGGCCATGTGGTGGGCCTCGGGGGTGACGCTCTCGTGGGAGAAGCGCCCGGTATCGGTCACGAGCCCTATGTAGAGTGGCTCGGCGATCTCCGGGGTGAGCTCCACGCCGAGCTCGCGCGCCAGGTCGAAGACGATCTCCGCGGTGCAGGATGCCTCGGGACGGACGAGGTTGACCGTGCCGAAGCGCGTGTTGTCGTGGTGGTGGTCGACGTTGACGATGTGGACCCCGTCGCGGCGCACCGAGTCCACCGGGGCACGGTCGATGTTCCCGCAGTCGAGGAGCACGACCACGCGCTCCGAGGCGTCGGGCGGCGGCGCGGTGGTCAGCTCGTCGACGCTCATGTGGCGGTACTCGTGGGGCACCGGCAGGTCGGTGGGGGCGACCAGCATCACGGAGTCCTTGCCGAGCTCGCCGAGCACCCGGTGCATGGCGAGCAGAGAGCCGAGGGCGTCGCCGTCCGGGTGCTCGTGGGTGGCCAGCAGCAGCTTCTCCGCGCGGCGGATCTCGTCAAGCACGAGCCCGATCTCGGTCTCGGTCGGTGCGCCCATCGCCTGCATCATGTCCCTTCCTCGTCGCGTGCCGTGGCCTCTTCGGCCAGGAGCTCCTCCATGCGCATCCCCCGGTCGATCGACTCGTCGTAGCTGAATTCGAGGGTCGGCGTCCGTTTCATCCTCAGCTCTCCTCCCAGCTTCGCCTGCAGGAGCCCCCGCGAGGAGGCGAGCCCTTCGAGCGCCTCGTCGCGCGCCTTCTCGTCTCCGAGGACGCTCACCCACACGCGGGCGTGGCTCAGGTCCGGCGCCGTCTGAACCCCTGTCACGGTCACGAACCCCACGCGCGGATCATCGACGCTTCCCGCCAGGTGCTCGGAGACCACCTGCCGGACCGCCTCGTCGACCCTCCGCATGCGACCGGTGGTCATCCTATCTCCCAGCGTCCGAGGCGGTCATTACGAAAGCGTGAGTCCGCTCTATCCGATCAGCTCGTCGACCGACAGGAGGCCTCGCTCGATCCGCACCCCGTCCGGGAACTGCGTGTCCACCCAGCGCTCGAGCCTGTCGGCCGTGGCCCTCACCTGCGAGGCGTCGCGCCCGACGAGCGCCGCCGACAGCGTGGAGCGCTGCCAGAGCTCGTGATGGTCGGTCTCGGAGACGGCCGCGCCGAAGCGCCGCTGTAGGCCGGCCTTCAGGCTCAGCAGCTCCTTGCGCTTGCCCTTCAGGGAGCCACCGGTCGGCAGGTGGAGGTGGATGCGGATGAGGCAGACGAAGGCCACGGCGGGGCGCCGTTCAGAGCTCGCGCTCGACCTGCCTCGTCTCGTACACCTCGATCGTGTCCTCCACGCGGATGTCGGCGTAGTTCTCGAGCACGATGCCGCACTCGTAGCCCGCCTGCACCTCGCGCGCGTCGTCCTGGAAGCGCCGCAGCGAGCCGATCCGGCCCTCGTGGACAACCGTGCCGCCGCGCACGAGACGCGCCCGGGCACCGCGCCGGATCGTGCCGTCACGGACGTACGAGCCGGCGATGGCCCCGATGCGGGAGGCGCGGAAGACCTGCCGGATCTCGGCGACGCCGACGGTGTCCTCGACCTCCTCGGGGACGAGCATGCCCTCCATCGCCGAGCGCAGCTCCTCGATCACCTTGTAGATGACCGAGTAGCCGCGGATCTCGACGCCCTCGCGCTCGGCCACCGAGCGCGCGTCCTGCACAGGGCGGACGTTGAAGCCGATGATCACCGCGTGGGAGGCCGACGCCAGCATGACGTCGGACTCGTTGATCCCGCCCACCCCGTCGTGGATGACCCGGACCGGGACCTCCTCCTGGGGGAGCTTGGCGATCTCGTCCTCGATGGCCTCGAGCGAGCCCGCGACGTCGGCCTTGACGATCAGGTTGAGCTCTCGCACCTCGCCCTGCTGAGCGCGGGCGAAGACGTCCTCGAGCGAGATCCGGACGCCCTGGCGGCGGGCGATGGCCTCGGTCTTCAGGCGGTTCGCGCGGTCGCCGGCCTGCTGGCGGGCGATGCGCTCGTGGTCGACCACCCGCACGTTCTCCCCGGCCTCCGGCACGCCGTCGAAGCCGAGCACCTCGACCGGCTCGCCGGGGGTGGCGGTCTGCACCCGCTCGCCCCGGTAGTCATGCATCGCGCGTACCCGCCCCCAGCTCGATCCGCCCACGAGCGCGTCGCCGACCTTCAGCGTGCCGCGCTGCACGAGCAGGGACACAACCGGGCCCCGGCCCGGGTCGAGCCGTGACTCGATGACGCTCCCCGACGCCTGGGCGTCGGGGTTGGCGCGCAGCTCCTGGATGTCGGCGATGGTCACGAGGTTCTCGAGCAGCGCGTCCAGTCCGTCGCGGGTCTTCGCCGAGACGTCGACGAACTCGGTGTCCCCGCCCCAGTCCGCCGGGGTCAGGCCGATCCCGGCCAGCTCGCCGCGCACCCGGTTGGGATCGGCGCCCTCGAGATCGATCTTGTTGACGGCCACGAGCATCGGCACCTCGGCCGCGTTCGCGTGGTCGATGGCCTCGCGGGTCTGCGGCATGACCCCGTCGTCCGCCGCCACGACGATGACCGCGATGTCGGCCACCCGGCCCCCGCGGGCGCGCATGGCGGTGAAGGCCTGGTGACCCGGGGTGTCGAGGAACGTGATCGGGGCGTCGTCGTGGCGTACCTGGTAGGCGCCGATGTGCTGGGTGATCCCGCCCGCCTCGCCGGCGGCCACCTCGGTCTGACGGATGGCGTCGAGCAGCGAGGTCTTGCCGTGGTCGACATGGCCCATGATCGTGACCACCGGCGGACGCGGCTGGAGGTCCTCGTCGGTGTCCGCGAAGTCGGGCTCGGGCGCGGCCTCCTCGCCCACGTGGACGATCTCGACCTTCATGTCGAACTCCTCGGCGAGCACTCCCACGGCCTCGTCGGAGAGGGTCTGGGTCATGGTGGCCATCTCCCCGAGGCTCATCAGCTTCTTGATGACCTCGGCGGGGCCGAGCCCGAGGGACTCGGCCACCTCCTTGACGCTGGCGCCGGAGTTGATCCGCGTGGGCGGGGCCTCGGGCTCGGGCTCGGGGACGGCGTTCAGATCGGGCTCGACCCACGGAGTCCGCCGGCGCGAGCGTCCGCGGCGACGAGGGGGCTGCTGCATGGGCGGGGCGGGGCCGCTGCCGCGACGCGAGGCCTGGGAGTCGATGACCACGCGCCGGCGGCGCCCTCCGGCAC
>JACCZP010000268.1 GCA_013695885.1 Thermoleophilaceae bacterium
AGCCTCCTCCGCTCCCTCCCCTCCGCCGGCGTGGCGCTCCGCACGGCGCGGGCGAGCGCCTCGGCGCCCAGCACCACCGCAGTCAGCGGGCCGCGCAACTCGTGCTCGGCACGGGCCACGAGCTCGAGGCGACGTCGAAGCTCGAGGCAGGAGAGCCCGAGCGCAGCGCCGAGTGCCCAGCCGGAGGCTGCGAGCGCGTTCACAGCGGGTCCGTGAGGCGGTAGCCGACGCCCCGCACGTTGGTCACGTAGGTCCGCCCTCCCCGCGAGAGCTTCTTGCGCAGGCGGCAGGCGTGGGCGTCCACGGTCCGCGTGGCCCCGATCGAGGCGTATCCCCAGACATCCCGCAGGAGGTCGTTCTTGAGATAGACCCGTGTGGGGTCGCCGGCGAGAGCATGCAGGAGGGCGAACTCCTTGGCGGACAGGTCGACCCGCTCTCCGGCGAGTCGGACGGCACGCGTCACCGGATCGACGGTGAGCTCGCCCACGCGCAGGACGCCTCGAAGCGGTCGACCGGAGGCCCGCCGGAGCACGGCGCGGATGCGGCCGAGCAGCTCGCTGTAGGAAAAAGGCTTCGGCAGGTAGTCGTCGGCGCCGCGTACGAACCCGCGCACCCGGTCGGCCTCGTCGACGCGACCCGACAGCACGATCACCGGGAGACCCGGGTCGATGCGCGAGGCCAGGCCGTCCGCCGACCGCACGCGGTCGAGGACCGTCAGGCCGTTGCGGTCGGGCAGTCCGAGGTCGAGCAGGACGAGGTCCGGCTTGCGCACCTCGATCGCCCGCATACCCTCGCCGGCCGCGCCGGCCGTCGCGACCCCGAAGCCGTCTGCGGAGAGATTCTCGGCCAGAAACGCGCGCGTCGCGTCATCGTCCTCGATCAGCAGGAGCGACGGTGCGGCCGGGTCCATGCCCTACCTAAGGGCGCAGCGCGAGAATCTCGCCCCCTCGCCCGCGGCAGTGTTAAACCGCGCCAGCGTTCTCCACCGCATCGGACGGAATGCAAGCGTGCTTGCACGCCTCCTGACGGGGAAGGAACCCGCCGTAACATCCCGACGCCCGGGGCCCCCGGGAGACCACCCCCTCCCAGCACCCCGGAAATGGACACCACGAGACGCGGCAACTACGAGTCCGGCGCGGACTACGTCCTCGAGTACGGCGAGCTTCGGTTTACCTTCGGCGAGCGCGACTTCGCGGAGCGGGTGGAGCAGGCGGCAGCCGCTCTCGGGTTCGTGGGGGATCCGCTCGACCCCGAGGAGCGAGAGGACCTGGTCAACCTCGCCGTCAACGGGGAGATCGGCGACCCCGGCTCGGAGCTCGGCCGCCACGTCAACCTGTGCTGGCTCGAGCTGGCCGCCGACCCCGAGCGCTCGCTCGTCCACTGGCTGCGGCGACTGGTCTTCCGCGGCGCCTGGCTCGACCAGAGGGTGAAGGAGGGCGAGCTGGACGTTCGCTTCGACGAGCGCACCGGGACCTTCGCCTACCGCCAGCCCGATCACGACGGCGACCTGGTCCGCCTCTCCCCCGCGCCGTCGTGGGCCGAGGTGGCCTACCGGCGCTGAGCGGCGAGCCCGGCGGACCGCTACGCGAGCAGCTCGCCCCGCAGCGCCCGCGAGCGCCCCGACACCACGAGCCCTCCGTCGCCGCCCTCCGCGGGCGGCTCGAGCACGACGCTCGTGGTGGCCCAGCGCTCGAGCTGGCCGTCGTGCGCGGAGGCGACGACCGTAACGGAGCCGCCCTCCTCGGCCCGGCGCGCGGCGCCGAACAGACGGCGGACGAGGCCATCGGGCAGCGAGTCCAGCCCGTCGACGAGGATGACCGCGTGGGCGCCGGCCTCGGCGCGACGCTTGGCCCGCTCGAGCGACACCTCGGCGGCCTGTGCTCGCTCTTCGGGCGGCGAGTCGAAGGAACCGCCCACCACGGGAACCGACACCGCCTCGCGCCACTCGGTGACCTCCTCCGGGCGGACGCCTGCGAGCACCACCGAGACCTCGACATCGTCATGACGCTCGCCCAGGACCGCGGCCATACGGCGTAGCAGGGTGGTGGCCCCGGCTCCGGACGGCCCCGACACCGCCACCCGCGACCCGCGCCCGAAGGGCACGGCCTCGAGCCCCTCCGGCGCGGCCAGGCGCTCGGACGGGAAGGTGGGGGTGAGCGCATCGAACCACGGTCGCTCGGCCGGGGGCTCGGCCGGGGCGCCGTTCACGGTGTCGACCCGCACCAGCGAGGGGTGGCGCTCCGAGCCCCGTGCCGGGCGGACCGGCCCGCCGAGCTCGTCGCTAGAGCGCAGCTCGCAACGGCGGATCTGGGCCGGGGAGACGTAGACGTCGTCGTCGGCCTGGCGGTAGGGATCGGCGCGCATGAAGCCGGAGCCGTTGCCGAGCACATGCAGCACCCCCGCCCGGGACTCCTCCGGCGCATCCTCGGATGCCTCCTCGGGAGCCTGCTTGGCGGCATCGGGCTCGGCGGGACCTGGGCGTACTTCCTCGCCGGCGCCCGAGCGGCCCTCGCGCGGACGGCGAGTGCGCGGCCTCGGCGTGCGGGAGCGCGGCTCGCGCGGCTTCGACTCCCGCCGTGATCCGGAGACCTCGTCCACCCCTCCGCCGTTCCCCGACGGCCGCCCGCCCGCTCCGCTGTCCGAACCGGCGTCGACGCCCTCCCGCAGCAGCGCGGAGATCAGGTCCTCGCGCCGAAGGCGCCGGTAGTCCTCAACGCCGACCTCGGCGGCCAGGGCGTGCAGGTCGGCCAGGGGACTCTCCTCGAGCTGCTTTCGCTGAAGCACGG
>JACCZP010000279.1 GCA_013695885.1 Thermoleophilaceae bacterium
GGCCGTGAAGACGGGGCCGCGAGGCCGGTAACGCGCCCGGAAGCCGGCGGCCTCGCCACCCCGCGTGCGGCGCTCGCTCGAGTACGAGACCTCGTCTCCCTGGCGCACGGTCGACATCGTCGCTCGGAAGTAGGGCAGGCGATACGTGCGCCGGGCCGCGAAGACGGCGAGAGAGCTTGCCGCATCGAGGGACAGGAAATAGACACCAGGCCGCCCGTTCACCGTCACGTACGTCCGGACGTTCAGCTCCGGGAAGTCGGACAGCCATGGCGTGGGCGGTGTGAGCGGCAGGCGGGCGCCCCTGATCATGAAGGGGACGACACCGATCCACCCCGCCCCTTCGAAGGTGTCGACCGTCAGCTGGGGCGGGACCACTCGGTGCAGCTGCTCGGCCGGAACCCGCCAGTGGGCGAACAGCAGGTCGCGCCAGACCTGAGACATGAGCCACGGGCCTCGGGGAAGGGGCCTCGGCGCCTCAGCGGCGGGTTCGGCGCCGCGGGAGTCGGTCACGCCTGCTCGGGCGGGACGAGTGTGGCGCCGCCCATGGCGGGCATGATCCCGGGCGCGCCTGCGTCTGGCAAGCATTCGGCCGCTGTACCTTCAGCCGATGGAGCGAAGCGCGGCGCTCGAAGCGGTGTTCGAGCCTGTCACGTCGCCGTCGGCCTTCGAGGAGACCGTGGAGCGACTCGGGACCGCCATCCGCCTCGGCCTCCTCTCCCCGGGCACCCGACTCCCGTCCGAGCGTGACCTCGCCGCCGAGCTCGAGATCTCTCGCTCGACGCTGCGCCAGGCGCTCACCGCCCTGGTGCAGAGCGGGCTGCTGCTCTCGGTGCGGGGTCGGGGCGGGGGCACCTTCGTCACCGAGTCGCCACCCCTCTCCGTCGGCTCCACGGAGCAGATCGAGTCCCGCCTGCGCGCCGTCCTCGACTACCGGATCGTGATCGAGACCGGCGCCGCGGTGCTCGCCGCGGAGCGGGCCGGGGACGACGACCTCGGCCGCATGGCGGCGCTCGTCGACCAGATGGCCGCGACCGAGCGCTTCGAGGAGTACCGCCGTGCGGACATCCGCTTCCACATCTCCGTCGCCGAGGCGACCGGCTCGTCGCGGCTCGTCTCGGCGATGACCGAGGTCCAGGCGGAGCTGAGCGAGGCGATCGCGCTGATCCCCCATCCCGAGGAGGTGCTCACACGCTCGAACGCCCAACACCGCCGCCTGGTCGCCACGCTGTCGCGACGGGACTCGGGCCGGGCCGTCCGGGAGATCCGCGAGCACCTCGAGGGGACCGAGCACATCCTCTTCGGCCTCATGCCGGCGCCCGCCGGGTAGCGCTCGCCCGGCGCGCGGAGAGGACCGCTCATCGGCGGTCATCCGCCGCGCGGAGGAAGGCCCCGCACAGCGTCCGGCCGAGCGCGTTCCACTCCTCGATCCGCGCCTCGGTCTCGGCGAGCAGAGCCTCCGGGTCGAATCGCGGGGCTGCGTCGGAGAAGCGGTCCTCGGCCGGCGCGTGGTCGCGTATCCACGACCGGACGCTCGCCCGCGTGACCTCCGCGTGGAACTGAAGGCCCCAGGCGCGCTCGCCGAGGCGAAAGGCCTGGATGCCCTGTGCCCCCTCGGCGAGCACGGCCGCATCGGCCGGTGGCTGGCAGCGGAAGGCGTGCCACTGAAACGAGGAGAAGCCAGGCGGGAGGACCCTCGCCACCGGGTCGTCGCCCGCCTCCCGCGTCCGCCGGACCTCGTGCCACCCGATCTCCGGCTCGGCGCAGCGCGGGGCGGCGCCTCCGGCGGCCTGGGAGAGAAGCTGGGCGCCGAGGCACACCGCGAGCACCGGTAGCTCGAGGGCCAGGGCGTCGCGGAGCAGCGCCCGCTCGGCCTCGAGCCACGGGTGCTCGACGTCCTCGTCCGGGTTCGCCGACCCTCCGAAGACGAGGACGGCCCCGTACTCGGCGAGCGACCGTGCCGGCGGAGCGCCCGCGGCCAGGTTCGCCTCCTCGAGCGTCCGGCCGGCCTGCGCCGCCGCCTCGGCGAAAACGCCGCTTCCGGCGTCGGCCTGGTGGATGAGCGAGAGGATGGCCAAGGGGAGGCGACCAGAGGGTGGGTGGCGGCGCTTGACAACCGCGCCTCGTCGGCATAGGTTGCCCTAAAGGTTCGGTAGGCGCACCTTCAACGGCTCTGCCCGAAGGAGAGGACTGTGGCCGAGACGCACCGGCAGCCCGCCGCGGCGGGCGTGGACTACGAGGGAACCGAGGCCGACTACCTCGAGCGCCGCCAGCTCCAGCGCGGCGCTGCGGGCTGGGTGCTGCTCGCCGGCCTGGGCGTGGCCTACGTCATCTCGGGGGACTTCGCGGGCTGGAACGGCGGGCTGGGGGAGGGCGGCTGGGGAGGCCTCCTCATCGCCACCCTCCTCATGGCCACGATGTACACGTGCATGGTCTTCGCGCTCGCGGAGCTCTCGTCCGCGGTCCCCGCCACCGGCGGCGGCTACGCGTTCGCCCGGCGGGCCCTCGGCCCGTGGGGAGGGTTCCTCACCGGCACGGCGATCCTCATCGAGTACGCGATCGCGCCGGCTGCCATCGCGATCTTCATCGGGGGCTACATCGAGTCGCTGGAGCTGTTCGGGATCACCGCCGGGTGGCCGGTCTACCTCGCGGCCTACGGGGTCTTCGTGGGCATCCACCTCTTCGGCGTGGGAGAGGCGCTCAAGGTGATCTTCGCGATCACCGCGCTCGCGGTGGTCGGCCTCGTCGTCTTCGTCGTCGGGATGGTCCCCCAGTTCGATCCCGCGAACCTGACCAACATCCCACCGGACGGGTCCGCGGGCTCGAGCGCATTTCTGCCCTTCGGCGTGGCCGGCATCTGGGCGGCCTTCCCGTTCGCGATCTGGTTCTTCCTGGCCATCGAGGGGGTGCCGCTGGCCGCGGAGGAGACCCGCAACCCGGCGCGTGACATGCCCCGGGGCCTGATCGCCGGGATCCTCTGTCTGCTGGTCTTCGCGGCGGTCGTGCTGACGCTCGCACCCGGCGCCGGCGGGGCCAAGGAGCTCGTCGAGTCGACCAACCCGCTGCCGGACGCGATGACCTCGCCGACCGCCTACGGGGAGGCCACCACCCTCTCCCAGCTCGTCAACTACATCGGCCTCGCCGGGCTCATCGCCTCGTTCTTCTCGATCATCTTCGGCTACTCCCGCCAGATGTTCGCGCTCTCGCGGGCGGGCTACCTCCCCCGGTTCCTCTCGGTCACGAGCGGCCGAAGGGTGCCGTTCCTCGCCCTCCTCATCCCCGGCGCCATCGGCTTCGCCCTGACCTTCACCGACTCGACCGGCTTCGTGCTCATCAACATGGCGGTGTTCGGGGCCACCGTCTCCTACGTGCTGATGATGCTCTCGCACATCGTCCTGCGCTCGCGCGAGCCGGGCCTCGAGCGTCCGTACCGGACGCCCGGTGGCGTCTTCACCTCGGGCCTCGCCCTCGTGCTGGCCGTGGCGGCGGTCATCGCCACCTTCCTCGTGGACCAGACGGCGGCCCTGATCATGCTCGGCGTCTACCTGCTCTTCATCGTCTACTTCGCCGTCTACTCGCGCCACCACCTCGTGGCCAGCGCGCCCGAGGAGGAGTTCGCGGCCGTCGAGCAGGCGGAGGCGGAGCTGGCCGGCGGCTAGCTTCGCCCTCGACCTCCGTTGACGCTCGATCAGCTCACCCGTGCCGCCGACGACGGCACGGTCGACACCGTTCTGCTCGCCATATGCGACATGCAGGGCCGCCTCCAGGGCAAGCGCCTGACCGCCCGCCACTTCCTCGACGAGGTGGTCGAGCACGACGCAGAGGGGTGCAACTACCTGCTCGCCGTCGACGTGGACATGGAGACCGTCGAGGGCTACGCGATGTCCTCGTGGGAGCACGGGTACGGGGACTTCGTCATGCGGCCGGACCTCGAGACGTTGAGGCCGATCCCCTGGCTCGAGGGCACCGCCCTGTGCATGGCCGACGTGGTCTGGGAGGGCGGCGAGCCGGTCCTCGCCTCGCCGCGACAGATCCTCCGCCGGCAGCTCGAGCGGCTCGCCGAGCGCGGCTGGCAGGCCATGTGCGGCACCGAGCTCGAGTTCATCCTCTTCCGCAACTCCTACGAGGAGGCGTGGCGGCGCGGCTTCCGCGACCTCGAGCCGGCCAACTACTACAACGTGGACTACTCCCTCCTGGGGACGGCCCGGGTGGAGCCCCTCATCCGGCGCATCCGCAACGCGATGTCCGGAGCGGGCATGAGGGTCGAGGACTCGAAGGGCGAGTGCAACCTCGGCCAGCACGAGATCAACTTCCACTTCGGCGAGGCCCTGCGGACGGCCGACGAGCACGTCATCTACAAGAACGGGGCCAAGGAGATGGCCGCCCAGGACGGCATGGCGATCACCTTCATGGCCAAGTGGGACGAGCGCGAGGGCAGCTCCTGCCACATCCACCTCTCTCTGCGCGGCACGGAAGGCGAGCAGGTGGTCTTCGACGACGACGCGGTCTTCGAGCCCTTCGTGGCCGGCCAGCTGGCGGCCCTGCGGGAGCTCACGCTCCTCTTCGCTCCCAACGTGAACTCCTACAAGCGCTTCGTGCCGGGCTCGTTCGCACCCACGGCGGTCGCCTGGGGGCACGACAACCGCACCTGCTCGATGCGCGTGGTCGGCCACGGCCCCTCGCGCCGCGTCGAGAACCGCCTGCCCGGCGCGGACGTCAACCCCTACCTGGCCGTGAGCGCGATGATCGCGGCGGGGCTTCACGGGATCGACTCGGGGCTCGAGCTGGAGCCGGCCTTCGAGGGCAACGCCTACGAGGCCGACAAGCCGCGCGTGCCCTCGAGCCTGCACGAGGCGCGCGAGCTGTTCGCGCGGAGTGAGCTCGCGCGGGAGGCCTTCGGAGCCGAGGTGGTCGACCACTATCTCAACCACGCGCGGGTCGAGCTCGACGCCTTCGGGGCCGCGGTCACCGACTGGGAGCGCTTCCGCGGATTCGAGCGGCTGTGAGCGCGCGGCCCATGATCGGGATCTGCGCATCCCTCGAGGAGGCGCGCTGGGGGGCCTGGCAGGAGCTCGCGGTCCTGCTGCCGCACGTCTACACCCTCGGGGTCCAGCGAGCCGGGGGCATCGCGCTCATGCTCCCGCCCGATGAGCACGCGGTGCGCGACCCCGACGAGCTGCTGGCGCTGATCGACGGGCTGATCCTGGCCGGCGGGCGCGACATCGGCCCCGCGGCCTACGGGGCGCAGCCGCACGCGAGCACGGCCGATCCCTGCCCCGAGCGTGACCTGTTCGAGCTGTCGCTCACGCGGCGGGCGGTGGAGCGCGACCTTCCCGTGCTCGGCATCTGCCGCGGCTGCCAGCTGCTGAACGTGGCCCTGGGCGGGAGTCTCGAGCAGCACCTTCCCGACGTGCTCGGGCACGAGGAGCACTCTCCCGCTCCCGACGTGTTCAGCGACCACGACGTGCGTCTCGCCCCGGGCTCGCGGGCGGCGCGGGCGGCGGGCGAGGTGCACCATACGGTCAAGTCCCACCACCACCAGGGCCTCGGCCGCCTCGGCGAAGGTCTCGAGGCGGTGGGCTGGGCGGAGCCCGACGGGATCGTCGAGGCGGTCGAGCGCTCCGATCGGCGCTTCGCGGTCGGGATGCTCTTCCACCCCGAGGAGGACCCCGAGAGCCCCGTGCTCGCGTCCTTCGTCGCCCACGCCCGGGCCGCGCGCGACGAGCGCGAGGTGCCGGCGTGACGTCGGTGCTCGAGCCCGCCACCGAGGAGGTCATGGCCGAGCTGCCGGAGGTGGGCGAGGCGGAGACCGACGCGGCCGTCGAGCGTGCCCGCCGGGCCTTCCCGAGCTGGCGCGCCGTCTCCCCCGGCGACCGCTCGACGCTGCTTCACGGCCTGGCCGACGCGCTGGCCGAACACGTGGAGGAGCTGGCGCGCCTCGAGGCCCGCAACGCCGGTAAGCCGATCGGCGACGCCCGCGGGGAGATGCAGATGGTGGTGGAGACCTTCCGCTACTACGCGGGAGCCCCCGAGCGGCTGCTGGGTAAGACCATCCCGGTCGAGGGCGGGGTGGACATGACCTTCCGCGAGCCCCTCGGCGTCGTGGGCCTGATCGTGCCCTGGAACTTCCCCCTGGTCATCGCCGCGTGGAAGGTCGCGCCTGCCCTCGCTGCGGGGAACACGCTCGTGCTGAAGCCGGCCGAGCTCACCCCGCTTTCGGCCCTCGAGCTCGAGCGCCTTGCGTTGGAAGCCGGTCTGCCGAAGGGCGTCCTCAACGTGGTCGCGGGATCCGGCCGGGTCTGCGGCCAGCGCCTCGTGGAGCACCCCCACGTGGCCAAGGTGGCGTTCACGGGCTCCACGGCGGTGGGTCGCGGTATCGCCGCGGCCGCCGCGGGCACGATCAAGCGGGTCACGCTCGAGCTCGGCGGCAAGTCGGCCAACGTCGTGTTCGCAGACGCCGACCTCGAGCAGGCCGCCGCGTCGGCCCCGATCGCCGTCTTCGGCAATGCCGGTCAGGACTGCTGCGCGCGTTCGCGCATCCTGGTCGAGCGCTCGGTGTTCGACCGCTTCCTCTTCCATATGGAGGAGACGGTCCACGCCCTGCGCGTCGGCGATCCGCTGGACGAGGAGACCACCATGGGCCCGCTGATCTCCGCCGCGCAGCGCGAGGCCGTGCGCTCCTACGTGCCCGAGGACGCACCGGTCGCCATCCGCGGCAGCGCACCTGAGGGGCCCGGCTTCTGGTTCCCGCCGGTCGTGCTCGCGCCGGTCGCAAACGGCGACCGGGCGGCGCGCGAGGAGATCTTCGGTCCGGTGGCCTGCGTCATCCCGTTCGAGGACGAGGCCGACGCGGTGGCCGTCGCCAACGACACCGTCTACGGGCTCTCGGGCTCGGTCTGGACCCGCGACGGCGCCCGCGCACTGCGCGTCGCCCGCGCCATCGACGCGGGAGTGGTGTCGATCAACTCGAACACCTCGGTCCGGGTCACCACGCCCTTCGGCGGCTTCAAGCAGTCGGGCGTCGGCCGCGAGCTGGGTCCCGATGCCCTGCACGCCTACACCGAGGAGAAGAACGTGTATTACGCGACCGAGCCCGGATCCGGGCCGGCGGCGGCGCTGCCGAGCGAGTCGGCGGCCCCGTGACGGGCCGCCTCGAGGGAAAGGTGTGCGTGATCACCGGCGCGGCCGGGGGCATCGGGTCCGAGAGCGCACGGCTCTTCTCCGCGGAGGGCGCGACCGTGGTGGGGGTCGATCTGGCCGAGGGAGCGCCCGGAGATCTGTCCGTGCAGGCCGATGTGGCCGACGCCGAGCAGGTCGAGCGCCTCTTCGCGCGCGTCCGCGAGGAGTGCGGCCGCATCGACGTGCTCTTCAACAACGCCGGCATCTCACCCACCGACGACGCCTCCGTGCTCGACACCGACCTCGAGGCCTGGCAGCGGGTGCAGGACGTAAACCTGAAGAGCGTGTTCCTGTGCTGCAAGCACGGGATCCCCCACCTGCTCGAGGGCTGCGGGGGCTCGGTCATCAACACCGCATCCTTCGTGGCCACCATGGGAGCGGCGACCTCGCAGGTCTCCTACACCGCCTCGAAGGGCGGCGTGCTGGCCCTCTCCCGTGAGCTCGGCGTCGAGTTCGCCCGCCGCGGCGTGCGGGTGAACGCCCTCTGCCCGGGTCCGGTGAACACACCGCTCCTCCAGCAGCTCTACGCGAGCGACCCCGAGCAGGCCGGGCGGCGGCTCGTGCACCTGCCGATGGGAAGGTTCGCCGAGCCCCGCGAGATCGC
>JACCZP010000283.1 GCA_013695885.1 Thermoleophilaceae bacterium
CCACTGTCCCGGGCTCGACCGGGCCGAGCGCCGGGCTCAACGCCCCGAAGGGCCGCCCGGGGGCCGGTTGCCCATCAGGACGACCGCGTGCTTGGTGGCGTACCACCCGAGGGCGCGCGCAAGGCCGAGCTCCGCAGCGCCCCCCGCGACTAGCGCAGCGCGCGTCGCTTGGCCCGCAGGAGGGCGATCGCCGTGCGGGGAGAGGCGAGGAACAGCCGCAACCGCGCGAGTGCCCCGTCCGAGGGACGGGTGTCCACGAACGTGAACAGCCGGTGCTCGACCACCTGGCCGGTTCCCGAGCGGCGCCACACCTCGAAGCCCCGCGCCCGCCGGTGAGCGCCGACCCCCTGCCACTCGTTGACGATCGTGTCGGTGGTTGCGGACACGAGGTGCTTCGACAACGTGAGCCGCCGAGCGCGCAGTCCCCCGAGATAGCCGGCCCACGCCCGGCGGACCGCTGGGGCGCCGCGGTGAAGCTCCCGTGCCCCGTCGGTGATGCTCTCGAGAGTGATCTCCTGCGCGTAGACCGACATGACGGCGTCGAGGTCGTAGGCGTTGGTGGCTCGCTCGGCCGCGGCGATGAAGTCCGCCGCGTCACGGATCGAACCCGCGGCGTCGTCCGTCACGCCGGAGGCGTCCACGACTCGCCGCGCACGAGGTCGCCGAACCCGATCCACACGAGGTTCATGAGGCGCAGGGACACCCACTCGCGCGACTCCTCCGGGTGGTCGAGCCACCACGAGGCCAGCGACTCCGCCGCCCCCACGAGCGCGTGGGCCAGCGGCTCGATGGCTCCGAGCCGTCCCGGCCCGACGCCCTCCGCGGTGGCCGCCTCGCCGAGGAGCTGGGAGACCAGGCGGGCGATCTGCTGACGTAGCCGCAGCGCCTCGTCGGCGAAGGGACCACCGTGGGGCGTGGCCTCGCCGAACAGGACGATCCAGCTGGCCCGCTGGTCGGACACGAACGTGAAGAAGGCGACGATTCCCCGCCATAGCTGCTCGTCGGGTGAGGCCCCCTCGGCCGCCGCCGCGTCGACGGCCTCGAACAGCCGCCGGCGCCCACGCTCCATGCACGCGAGGTAGAGGCCCTCCTTCGACCCGAAGTAGGCGTAGACCATCGGCTTTGTGATGCCGGCGCCCTCGGCGATCGCGTCCACCGAGGTCGCGTGGAAGCCCCGCGCCGCGAACGCCTCCTCGGCCACCTCGAGCATCTGCGCCTCGCGGACCGCGCGCGGCAGCTTCCGCCGGCCCGAGCGTGCATCGGTGATCGACGTGACGCCTGTGTCGCCGGGCATGGCCTCACTTTACGCGCGGTGCGGTGCCCCCGAAGGATGGTTCAGCACCCACGACCCGGTGCGACCGCGCGAGGACCGGCCACGGTCGAAGCGAACGCTCCTCGGCCGTCACGCCCCGCGTGCCCACCGGGCGCCACGGCGAACGAGATCGAGGGCCCGCTCGCGAGCTACGTAACGGCGACGCGCGCCCTCTTGGGGGTCGAAGAAGTAGACGCCGAGCGCGCTCACCGTGCTCACCACGAGCAGCCTCTTGCCACGACGGGCAGGCCGCTTGGGCGGAGCGAGGCCCGGAACGCAAAGACGTGAGCCAGCCATGTGCCTCCTTGATCCTCAGACGGATGGACGCGCGCGGCCGGCCTGGCGCCGGGGCGGGCAGCACCCTCCCCGGCGCCGGCGACCGAGGCGGCTAGCGGCGGATCTCCAGCTGGATCACCCCGACCGGCTGATTCGTGGAGAAGTTCGTGGTCGAGAACGCCCTGTTGAGGGCGACGGCGCCCTGAACCGCAAGTCCGGCGTCCGCGCGGACAACGAGGCGCCGGCCCACGGTCTGCACCCTCAGGTTCGACAGGTTGAGGAACTTGATGCGGTTGACCCCGGAACGAACGCCTACGAACGGCCGTCGTGTGAAGTTGACCTTGAAGTTGGTCAGCGATGAGGACACGCCCGAGCGCGAGACCGCCACCCCGCCGGCGTGGTTGACGTAGCCGGCGATCCGGGTGCGGGAGACGCCCACCCGCCCGGACGTGATCGGGAAGACGATCAGCGGCGGCCGCGGGCCCGCCGGGGAGACCACGTTGAGCACGTAGCCGTTGTCGGAGAGCAGCTGGTTGAACGCGGGCGTCGGTGCCAGCGCGGTCTCCACGCCGCGGATCCGGACGGTCTGGGCCGACGCCGTGGCCGGGATGGCCACGAGCATCAGCGCGACCGCTGCACCGAGTGCGGCGAGCCGCCGTAAGGGGGTTGATCGGATAGGGGTCATCGAAGGAGCTCCTTGGCGGGGAACGGGACGTAGCGGACACCGCGAACGCGGACCTCGGCCGGGCGGGCATCCGCAGGGGATGATGGCCTACCGGTCCATGAACCGCAAGACCGAGCGGGGCTGGCGCCACGACCCGTCCTATCCTGCCCGACGATGAGCTACACGATCAAGAACCTGCGCGAGGTCAAGGATGTCGCCCCCGAGCACGGCTTCTCGGAGATCCAGGAGGCGCGGTTTCCACGGAGCGACCTGGGAGCCGAGGCCACCGGGCTCGCCTATCACGTGATGCACCCCGGCAAGCGCGGCTTCGGTCACCGGCACGAGAGCGCCGAGGAGGTCTACGTCGTGCTCTCGGGGTCCGGACGGATGAAGCTCGACGAGGAGATCGTCGAGCTCTCCCGGATGG
>JACCZP010000301.1 GCA_013695885.1 Thermoleophilaceae bacterium
AACCTAGCAAGCACCTAGCATGCGCGCGCTCCCCGCCGGGATGGAGACCAGATGGCGTCGGCAAGCCCTTCCCAGAGACTCCGCTACACGTTCGACAACGCGATGTCCTCGGGCCCGCGGGCGTTGATCGGAGCGCTCGCGGCGCTGACCGCGGCGATGATCGTCGGCGTCACGCTCCTCCTGCTCGCGGCGAGGCTCGCGCCCCCGCGCGAGGATGGGGCTGAGTACGGCTTCGTCGAGCTGCTCTACCGCACGCTGTTGCGAACCCTCGACCCGGGCACGGTCTCCGCCGACGAGGGCGGGTGGCCCTTCCTGCTCTCCATGCTCGCCGTGACCCTCGGAGGCATCTTCGTGGTCTCGACGCTGATCGGCCTGCTGACCACCGGGATCGACGCCAAGCTCTCGGAGTTGCGAAAGGGCCGCTCGTTCGTCGTCGAGCACGACCACACTCTGATCCTCGGGTGGTCCGACCAGGTGTTCGTGATGCTGGCCGAGCTCGCCATCGCCGGGGAGAACCAGCGCCGCCCGCGGGCGGTCATCCTCGCCGAGCGCGACAAGGTGGAGATGGAGGACGCGATCCGCGAGCGACTCGGCCGGAACGGTCGGCTCCGGGTGGTCTGCCGCAGCGGTAGCCCAATCTCCCTCGACGACCTCGCCATCGCGAACCCGCAGGCCGCCCGCTCGATCATCGTGCTCAGCCCCCAGGACGACGACCCTGACGCACAGGTCATCAAGACAGTCCTCGCCCTGCGCAACGATCCCCGGCGGCGCGCGGAGCCCTACCACATCGTCGCCGAGGTCCGCGACCCGCGAAACCTCGAGGCCGCGCGCCTCGTGGGCGGGGAGGAGACCGTCCTGGTCGACGTGGGGGAGACCGTCTCGCGGCTGATCGTGCGCACCTCGCGGCAGTCGGGGCTGTCGGTCGTCTACACCGAGCTGCTCGACTTCAAGGGGGCGGAGATCTACTTCGACGACGTCTCGGACCTGGTCGGGCAGACCTTCGGCGACGCGCTGCTGGCCTACGAGGACGCCGCGGTGATCGGGGTCCACGCCGGAGACGGGGAGGTGCTGCTCGGTCCGCCGTCAGACCGGTTGATCGCGGTCGGGGAGGAGATCGTGGTCATCGCCGAGGACGACGAGCCGCGGCGCGTCCCGCGATCGAGCGCGGCCACAGTCGACGAGGCGGCGATCCAGACGCCACCGCGGGTCGAGCCCCGCCCCGAGCGGGTCGCGGTGCTCGGCTGGAACCGCCGCGCTCCGGTGATCCTCTCGGAGCTCGACGCCCATCTCGCCCCCGGCTCGGAGGTCTGCGTGCTCGCCGACCACACCGACGGCGACTCGGAGATCACGCGCTGCTGCCCGGGCCTCTCGAACCTCGAGGTGAGCTACCACCCCGGGGACACCACCGAGCGCCGGACCCTCGACGCGCTCGAGCTCGGCTCCTTCGACCACGTGATCGTCCTGTCCGAGTTCGAGACCAGGGCGCCGCAGCGTGCGGACGCCCGCACGCTCGTCACGCTGTGTCACCTCCGCGACCTCGAGGAGAAGATCGGCGAGCGATTCTCGGTGGTGTCGGAGATGCTCGACGACCGCAACCGCCAGCTCGCCCAGGTGACCAAGGCCGACGACTTCATCGTCAGCGACAAGCTGGTCAGCCTGCTGCTCACCCAGATCTCGGAGAACCGGCACCTGAAGCAGGTGTTCGCCGAGCTCTTCGACGGAGCGGGGTCGGAGGTCCACCTGAAGCCCGCCCACGACTACGTCGCTCCCGGTCGCGCCACGAACTTCTGCACGGTCGTGGAGGCCGCCCGCCGGCGCGGCGAGGTGGCGTTCGGACTCCGCCTGGGGGCCCACGCCGAGGACCCCGAGCGCGACTATGGGGTCCTGGTCAACCCCAGCAAGTCAGCCCCGTTCGCGGCGGCGGACGGCGATCGGGTGCTGGTGCTGGCGGAGAGGTGAGTCGCGGAGACCGATGGGTTTCGCGATCCCCCTCGGTCGTAAGGGCAGCATCGCCGACGAGACCGAGGAGAGGAGGGACGCATGACCACCGTAACCGACCCCGCACCGAAGCCCACCCCCGGCCGCGCCCTGAACATCACCCTGTGGGTGGTGCAGATCCTGCTGGCGGCCCTGTTCGCCTTCGCGGGGATCAACAAGCTGCTCGCCCCACAGCCTGAGGTGGTGGAGGGGTTTACGAGGATCGGACTCGGTCAGTGGTTCCGGTATCTCACCGGCGGGCTCGAGCTGGCCGGTGCCATCGGCCTGCTGATCCCGCGCCTGTCCGGCCTCGCCGCCCTCGGCCTCGCCGGCGTGATGGTTGGCGCCGTCTTCGCCCACGTGCTGGCCCTTCCGCCGGTGGCACTCGCGATCGTGCCCGCCGTTCTCAGCGTCGTGCTCGTGCTGATCGCACGGGCGCGCTGGGCGTAGAGCCCGCTTTCGGCCCGCGAGCGGGCTGAGATCGTCTAGCCGCGCCCCATGAAGCGCTTGACGGCGCTCATGAGCTCAGCGGTGCGTTCCTCCTGCTTCTCAGGTGGTCCGCCGATCACGCAGTGGCGCGCATGGTCCTCGACGAGACCGACGGCGACGGCGTCGAGGGCGGCCTGGGCGGCCGCTATCTGCGCAAGGATGTCCGGACACCACCGGTCGTCCTCGACCATGCGCTCGACGCCTCGTACCTGGCCCTCGATGCGCCGCAGCCGCTTGAGGAGTGCGTCCTTTTCCTCCGTGTACCCACGCGTGGGGACGCTCGTGTCAGTGGTCATGGTCGAGACCATACCCGGGGAGGGTGTGACCCCGCGATCGGGACGCTCGGTGCTAGCCCGCGGATAGTCCCCGCTCGCCACTCGCGGTACGTCTTGGTCTGCTGCACGAATACCCCTAGGGGGTGTGCTACAGTGGCCTCGTTCATACCCCTGCGGAGTACTGGGAGGCCAACCGTGTCAACGAGCGATGCGCGCACCTACGTGGTTGAAGGGATGACCTGCGGTCACTGCCGGCTTTCGGTGAC
>JACCZP010000299.1 GCA_013695885.1 Thermoleophilaceae bacterium
GCCGCGACCGCGTCGCCGCGCCCCGGCCGCTCCCGGGCGTCGTCGAGCGCCGGAGGAAGCTCACCGCTTCCGGACAGCCGCAGCGCGGGGAGGCCTTCGTCGAGCAGGGGCCCCTGCGCGCCCACCCCGAGCGGAAGGGCCAGCCGCACGACCTGGCCCGGCACGCCCTCGGCACCCGGCAGCCCGCCCAGCTCCTCGCGCAGCGAGGCCGCCACGGTCCGCTGCCACCCGATCGAGGCGCGGGAGGAGTCGTTCGACCACTCGACCACGAGCGGGCCCCGCGCCCTCGCCGCCCCGAGGTCCGAGACCACCAGCACCGCGTCCACGAGCTCGCCGTCGCCCTCCTGCTGAGCGAAGCGCCGCGCACCGGCCTCCCCCAGCGTCGACCCGTCGACCGACGCGAGCACGATGGTCTTGCCGGTGGCCCGTCCGCCGAGCACACGGGCGAACTCGAGCAGGGCGGCGGTGTCGGCGGCGCTGCCCGCCGGGTCGGGGCCGCGAACGGAGTCGCGGGCGGCCAGGAGCACCACACGACGAGGCGAGGCGCCCGGCCGCGTGCCCACCACGTTCGCGAGCGGCCGACCGTCCGCGCCGTCGAAGCGATCGGTCCGGGTGACGAACCCGCGCGCGCTGAGCTCGTCGGCCACTGCGCGGGCCGACGCCAGGTCGCCCGGGGAGCCGGGGCGGCGGTCTGGATGGCGGCTCGCCACCGAGCGGGCACCTGCGGCGGCCAGCCGTCCGTCGAAGAGGACGTCGGCGGCCAGTCCTTGGGGTAGGGGAGGCGGCCGGCTCTCGAACGAGAACATGAGGAGGGCCAGCACCAGCAGGGTCGGCAGGAACGCCACGCGGTAGAGACGCGGCTCGATCAACGGGGCGGGTCCTCCACGACGGGAACCTACAATCGCACGGAGCGGACGACACCGTGTCCTCGCAGTCACAGCGCATCCTCCTTGTGGACGACGAGCAGTCGGTGCAGACCCTGCTCTCGTATCCGCTGCGCTCTGACGGCTACGACGTGGTCTGTGCGCTCGACGGCGAGGAGGCGCTGCGGCGCTTCGGCGAGAGCTCGTTCGACCTGGTCGTGCTCGACGTCATGCTCCCGCACCTCGACGGCTTCGAGGTGTGCCGGCAGCTGCGCGCGAAGAGCGGCGTGCCGATCATCATGCTCACCGCGCGGGACGACGAGTTCGACAAGGTCCTCGGCCTCGAGCTCGGCGCCGACGACTACATCACGAAGCCGTTCTCGATCCGGGAGTTTCGCTCGCGCGTGAAGGCCATGCTCCGGCGGGCGGAGATGACGCCGGTCGACGACCGCGGCCCCGCGCCGATCGAGGTGGGCGGCCTGCGCATCGACCTCGCGCGGCGCACCGTGCAGTGCGACGGGGAGCCGGTGCAGCTCACCTACGTCGAGTTCGAGGTGCTGGCCGTGCTGGCCCGCAGCCCGGGACGCGTGTTCGGCCGGAGCATGATCCTCGAGCACGCCCTGGGCGACGCCCAGTACCGCGACCCGCGTACCGTCGACGTGCACGTGCGCCACCTGCGCGAGAAGATCGAACGCGACCCCCGGTCGCCCCAGCTGATCCTCACGGCTCGCGGCGTGGGCTACTTCCTCCAGGAGCGATGAGGGTCCTGGCCCCGCGGGCGGTGAAGGGCCTCCCGCTCGTGCGTCGGGGCTCGCTGGGCAACGGGCTCGCGCTCCTCTTCTTCGCGGTCACCGCGCTGTCCTTCGCGGTGCTCTTCTTCTTCGTGGTGCCTCAGCTCGAGTCGACCCTCGAGCGCCAGCAGCTCGAGGATCTAGGCCGGCGGGCCGAGATCTCCTCGGCCGCCATCGAACGGGCGATGCGAAGGAACGTGCCCGCTCCCGAGCTCGACGAGCTGGTACGTGCGGTGGCCGATTCGGCCGACGCCCGCGTGACCGTGTTCTACCGGCAGGTCTCGAACGCCTCCACGTCGGCGCCGCCGCTGACCATCGCCTCGGACTCGGCGGTGGAGCGCGACGTGGTGCCCGATCCGGGCCTCGCCCTGCGCGCGGTGACGAGAGGAGGGAGCCGGCTCTACACAAGCGTCCGTGACGGGGGCAGCGGCGAGGCCGCACAGGCCGCCCGCCAGCTCTACTACTTCGACACCCCGAACTGGGTCGTCCTCTACTCGCGTGACCTCGACGACGTGGCTGAGACGGTCTCCCTCGTCCGCACCCGCGTGCTCGTGGCGAGCGCGCTCGCGCTGATCATCGCGCTGCTCGGCTCCTACGTCGTGGCCCGGCGCCTTGCCCGCCGCGTGCGCCGCCTCGAGGACGCCGCCCGCGAGGTGGCCGAGGGCCGGGAGGTCGAGCCGATCGGCGACCCCGCCGACGACGAGCTCGGTCGTCTCACCCGGACCTTCGACGAGATGCAACGGTCGCTCTCCCGCGTCGACCGGGCCCGGCGCGACTTCATCGCCAACGCCTCGCACGAGCTCCGCACGCCCCTGTTCTCCCTCGGGGGGTTCGTGGAGCTGCTTCAGGACGAGGATCTCGACGAGGCGACGCGCGACGAGTTCCTGACCGCCATGCGCGAGCAGGTCGGCCGCCTCCAGAAGCTGTCGGTCGACCTGCTCGACCTGTCGCGGCTCGATGCGGGCTCGCTCGACCTGCGCCCCGAGCCCGTGGACCTCGCCCGTCTCGCACGCGAGGTGACCGGCGAGTTCGAGCCGATCTTCGCCCGGCGTCGGAGCGAGCTCGAGCTGCTGCTGCCCGAGCGCGGCGTGGACGCGTGGTGCGACCCTCAGAGGGCCGCGCAGATCGTCCGCATCCTCGTGGACAACGCCTTGAGGCACACGCCCGAGGGCACGCGGATCACGGTGACCGCGCGGTGGCAGACGGGCTCGTGCGAGCTGACGGTGGCCGACGACGGGCCGGGCCTCGCTCCCGGGGCCGACCCGAGGCAGCTGTTCGAGCGGTTCTTCACGGCGGAAGCCGCGAGCGGCTCGGGGCTCGGCCTGGCCATCGGGCTCGAGCTGGCCGAGCGGATGAGCGGGTGGATCGACGTACGGTCGCGTCCCGCGCGGACCGAGTTCACGCTCCAGCTTCCGCCCGCGATGGGCCCGGCCCCGTCTCGGGACGGCCTGCCTCACCACGCTGCCGGGCGGGACGGGGGGCTCCGGAGGGCCGCACCCGCAGGCTCGGCACTCGCCGCGGGCGAGCGGTCCGAAGGGGGTTAGGAAGCCGCCGCCCGGGAAAGGACTCGTAGGGTGCCCTCGGAAACCGACAGCGGGGAAGTGCGCCTCACGATCCCGGCCAGAGCGGAGTACGTGGGCCTGCTGCGGCTGGCCCTCTCGGCCGTCTCGCGCCTTACCGCCCTCTCCGGAGACGAGGTCGCCGATCTGAAGCTTGCGGTCGACGAGGCGGCGCGGCGCTGGGTCCCGGCCGCCCCGGCCGCCGACGCTCACACGTTCGACCTCTCCGAGCAGCCTCTCGTGGTGTCCTCCTCGGAGCGCCTGGCCGTTCGCTACGGGCTCCGTCCGACTCGGCTGGTGCTGGACCTGAGGTGTCCGGGACCGGAGGTGATGCCGCTCTCCGAGCGCCGGCTCAGCCTGGCCATCCTCGGCGCGACGGCCGACGAGTGCCACGCCGAGCCGGGGCGCATCCGCCTCGTCAAGCACCTGGAGCCCACCGCTCCCGATTAGGGGCCGCACGCCGCGCTCCGCGCTCCGCGGTCCGAGCCGTGCGCCCCGCGCGCGGGCGACCATCTAGGCTGCCGGGCCGTCCCACTCCTCGACCGGGCCGCACGGCGGCTCGGGCGGTCGAGCGGGCGACGCGTGTCCGAGACAGACAGGAGAACCCGTGCTTCAGCCCGTCGGGGTGGGCCACAAGTCACTCGCCGACTACACCCATCTGGTGGGAGGCGGCCTGGTGGACGAGATCCGCCGCCTCGCCGAGCCCCTCCAGGGCCTCAAGGTCCTCCACCTGTCGGCCACGGCGTTCGGAGGCGGGGTCTCGGAGATCCTCTACACGCTGATCCCGCTGATGCGCGACGTCGGGATCGAGGTCGAATGGGACGTGGTCATCGGCCGTGAGGAGTTCTTCAACGCGACGAAGCTCATGCACAACGCCCTCCAGGGCAACCCGCTCGACCTCTCTCCGAGCGAGTGGAAGGTCTACGAGGACTACAACGAGATGAACGCCCGGGAGATGAGCTCGGGCTGGGACGTCGCGATCTGCCACGACCCGCAGCCGGCGCTGATGCGCTCCCACGTGGCCGACAAGGCGCGCAGCTGGGTCTGGCGCTGCCACATCGACCTCTCGCAGCCCCACCCCCCGACCATCGATCGCCTCGTCCCCGTCCTGCGGGAGTACGACGCCACGCTCTTCCACCTCCAGCAGTACGTGCCGGCGGCCTTCGACGGCGTCCCGAACGTCAACATCTGCCCGCCGGCCATCGATCCCCTGTCGCCGAAGAACATGGCCCTGTCTCCAGAGGACGCAGCCTTCGTGGTCGACCAGTTCGGGATCGACGTCGACCGCCCGCTCATGTGCCAGGTCTCGCGCTTCGATCCGTGGAAGGACCCGATCGGGGTGATCGACGCCTACCGCAAGGTCACCGAGGACATGCCGGAGGTGCAGCTCGCGCTCGTCGGCTCGATGGCCACCGACGACCCCGAGGGCTGGGAGTTCTTCAACTCGACCGTCGAGCACGCCCAGGGCGACCCCGACATCCACATCCTCAACAACATGAACAACGTCGGGGCGATCGAGGTCAACGCCTTCCAGAGCCAGGCCGACGTCCTCGTCCAGAAGTCGACCCGCGAGGGGTTCGGGCTGACCGTGTCCGAGGCCCTGTGGAAGGCGCGGCCGTTCATCGGCGGCGACGTGGGGGGGATACCGCTACAGGTCCAGGACGGCGAGACCGGGTTCCTGGTCTCCTCCCCGGAGCAGTGCGCGGAGCGCTCGCTGGAGATCCTTCGCGAGCCCGGGTTGGGCAAGTTCCTCGGCCGCCGCGGAAAGGAGCACGTACGACGGAACTTCCTCACGCCGCGCCTGCTCCGCGACTGGCTGCGGATCTTCACCGATCTGTCGTAGTCTCCTGACGTGATGGGTATCCCCTCCGCACCATGACCGCGGAGAACGACGCCCCGGCCACGGAGACCGATTGGCCGCTCGTGCTCGTGTCGAACCGCGGGCCCGCGACCTTTGCGCGCGACGACTCGGGCGAGCTGGTGGCCAGCCGGGGCGGCGGCGGCCTCGTCACCGCGCTCACCGGACTCGTGGACCACCGCGACGCGCTGTGGGTGGCATCGGCCATGGACGACGCCGACGCTGAGGCCTCACGCGAGCACGGCGGGGGGTCCTTCGAGTGCGAGGTGGACGGCACGACGTACCGGATCCGGCTCGTCGAGTCCGACTCGGACGCCTACGACCGCTTCTACAGCGTGATGGCCAACCCGCTTCTGTGGTTCGTCCAGCACTACCTCTGGGATCTCTCGAACGCGCCGGACTTCCGCCAGCACGAGCGCGACGCCTACGAGAAGGGCTACCGGGTGGTGAACGAGGATCTGGCCCGCGCGGTGCTGGAGGAGATCGAGGACTACGAAGAGGCGGTGGTCATGCTGCACGACTACCACCTGTACACGGCGCCGAAGGCCATCCGCGACGCCCGCCCGGACGTCTTCCTCCACCACTTCGTGCACATCCCGTGGACGCAGCCCGACGCCTGGCGGGTGCTGCCGAGCGACATCCGGCGCGAGATCTACGAGGGCGTGCTGGCCAACGACATCCTTGCCTTTCACACCACCTCCTACCGCGACAACTTCCTGCACTGCTGCCGCGAGCTGCTCGACGAGGTGGAGGTCGAGTTCGAGGCCGGAGTGGTCCACGTCGGCGACCGCGAGGTGTGGGTCCGCGCCTACCCGCTGCCGATCTCGGCCGACTCCTTTCGCCGTACCGCGCAGCGGCCGAGGGTCCACGAGTACGAGCGGGAGGTGCTCCGGCGCCGGCGCGAGCACCTGATCCTGCGCGTGGACCGCGCCGACCTGTCGAAGAACGTCCTGCGCGGGTTCACGGCCTTCGACCTCTTCCTGGAGCAGCACCCGGAGTTCCTCGAGGAGGTCACGTTCACCGCCCAGCTCGTGCCCTCGCGCCAGGACGTGCCGGAGTATGCCGAGTACCTCGAGCGCATCGAGGCCCTGGTGGCGGTCATCAACCACCGGCACGGCACCACCGACTGGATGCCGATCGACCTGAAGCTGCGCGAGAACCTCGAGGAGGCGATCGCCTCCTACAAGCACTACGACCTGTTGATCGTCAACGCGATGTTCGACGGCATGAACCTGATCGCCAAGGAGGGGCCGCTCGTCAACGAGCGCCACGGCGTGTCCCTCCTGTCCGAGAACACCGGGGCCCACGAGGAGCTCGGCGAGTTCGCGCTGTCGGTCAACCCCTTCGACATCCAGGAGCAGGCCGACGCCATCCACCACGCGCTCACGATGTCGGCCGAGGAGCGCTCCCGCCGGGCCGAGGGCCTCAAGCAGATCGTGACCTCGCGCGACCCGGGCGATTGGGTGGACGACCAGCTCGCCGACATCGAGCAGAAGCGCCGGAAGCGGGAGCGTGTGGCGTAGGGGGCCGGCGCGCCGGGGGGCCGGCGCGGGGGGTCACGGACATGCATAAAGCCTGTCACGTCCAGCTCCGACGCACGTGGCTGGGGTTACGCATGCAGTTCGATACATAAGGCCAGCCACCCCCGATTCGTGGAGACGTGTTCGGGGTTGTGCACGCCGCCCTGGCGGGAATCGCGAAGAAGCCCGGGCAAGGGCGGCGAGACAGGCGACGCGGCCGATCGTCGGTAGGGTGATCGGCAAGGGGGCCACTGCTAAGGTCGGCGCGCTGTGCAGGGCCTCTACGACCTCATGTTGATGCTGGATCCGGCCGCTCCCGAGGAGCGCCGAACCGAGATCGTCGATGGGGTCCAGAGCACGATCGAGTCCGAAGGCCAGTTGATCGGGGCGCACGACTGGGGCACGCGCCGGATGTCCTTCGAGATCGACCACAAGGGCGAGGCCGGCTACCACCTACTCCAGTTCGAGGGGGGCACCGAGCTCCTCGATCGCCTCGACCGGACCCTGAGGATCGCGGACGGCGTCCTTCGCTTTCGCATCGTCGGCCTCAAGGCCGGCTCGCCGCCGCCGCCCGCGCCGCGGGCCGAGGCACCCCGAACGCGTGAGCAGCCGGCCGAGTCCCAGCGCGCGCCGCGCGCC
>JACCZP010000372.1 GCA_013695885.1 Thermoleophilaceae bacterium
GGACATCGACACGACGCGGCGCGACAAGGAGGCCGCGATCGAGGCGCAGGAGTTCGAGAAGGCCGCGAACCTGCGCGACAAGGAGCGCCAGCTCACCAACAAGAAGAAGCAGCTCGAGGAGCAGTGGCGCTCGGGCGAGACCGGCGAGCGGCCCTCGATCGGCGAGGAGGAGATCGCCGACATCGTGTCCATGTGGACCGGGATCCCGGTGTTCAAGCTGACCGAGGCCGAGACGCAGAAGCTCATGCGCATGGAGGACGAGCTCCACAAGCGGGTCATCGGCCAGCAGCCGGCCATCGAGGCCATCTCGAAGGCCATCCGCCGCTCGCGCGCCGGGCTCAAGGACCCGAAGCGGCCCACCGGGTCGTTCGTGTTCCTCGGCCCCTCGGGCGTCGGCAAGACCGAGCTGGCCCGTACCCTCGCCGAGTTCCTCTTCGGCGACGAGGACGCCATGATCCGGATCGACATGTCCGAGTACATGGAGAAGCACGCGGTGTCGCGGCTCGTGGGCTCGCCCCCTGGCTACATCGGCTACGACGAGGGCGGCCAGCTCACCGAGGCGGTGCGCCGCAAGCCCTACTCCGTGCTCCTGCTCGACGAGATCGAGAAGGCCCACCCCGACGTCTTCAACATCCTTCTCCAGATCCTCGAGGACGGCCGGCTCACCGATGCTCAGGGCCGCACGGTCGACTTCCGCAACGCGATCGTGATCATGACCTCGAACATCGGCGCGTCGGAGATCGCCCGCAACACGCCGCTCGGCTTCTCGATCACCAACGACGAGACCGGCGTCACCTACGAGGACATGAAGGGCAGGATCATGGGCGAGCTGAAGAAGGTGTTCCGCCCCGAGTTCCTCAACCGGATCGACGAGGTGATCGTCTTCCACAAGCTCCAGAAGGACGAGATCAAGGAGATCGTCGAGCTTCTCCTGCGGCGCGTGCGCACGACGATGGCCGAGCGCGAGCTCTCGCTCAACCTCTCCGAGGACGCCAAGGACCTGCTGGTGAACAAGGGGTGGGACCCGGCGATGGGCGCCCGGCCGCTACGCCGCGCGATCCAGCGCTACATCGAGGATCCGCTGGCCGACGAGGTGCTCAAGTCGTCCTTCGAGCCGGGCTCGACCGTCGAGGTCGAGGCCGACGGGCCGATGGACGGAGATTCGGAGCCGGAGGTCAAGGTCACGATCCGCGCCCCGGTCCGCGAGCGTGAGGCGGTGGGCGTGGGGGCGAGCGGCGGCTCGTCGCCCGACTCCGACGACGACGTCGAAGGCTCCTCGCTCCCGGACGAGCCCGACGTGCTCCCGGACGTACCGGACGTCCCGCCCGGTCCCGAGGAGGATCCGGGCCACGACGAGCCGAAGCCCTAGCCGGGTCCCGTCGTCCGCTGGAGCACTACGTGGCTGACGTAGAGATCAAGGCACGCGAGAGCGGTCCCTACCGCGTGCAGGGGCCGATCCGCCTTCTCGACGCCGACGACAACGAGTACGACCTGGGCGAGCGCGGCGAGGTGATCGCCCTGTGCCGCTGCGGTGCCTCCACCACGAAGCCGTTCTGCGACGGCACGCACTCGAAGCTGGGCTTCGAGGCGGCCGAGCGGGCGGTGGCGGCCGAGGGGGAGTAGGTCTTCGCCGGCGTTTAGGCCCGTGGCGCCGTGGCGCGCGGGTCCTGTCGCCGTCCGTGCCCTCGCGGCTCGGGCTGCTCGTCTACCGCCTGAGTGGTTGGGCTCGACTCCCCCACCTTTCGGCTACAGGAGTGCGGCCCTCCTCTGAGGCTGTGCCTCGTCGAGCGCAGCGGGTCAGCGCTCGAGCACTCGCGTGCTGGCCGCCTTCCACGCGGCGATGGCGCGCGTGCCGGTGGTCAGCCCCAGGTGGAGGACCGAGGCGTCGGTGACCTCCGCGATGAGCGGCTGTGGCGCGGTAAGCCCGAGGCGGACGCGGTTTCCGATGGTGGTCACCGAGACGATCTCGACGTCGAGGCGGTTCTGCGCCGATCCCGTACCCGGCGTCCCCGCCGGTTCGATGGTGATCTCCCACGGATGGACGCTCACGGCGACGGGCCCCTCGCCCGGCTCGGTGCTGGCCACGTGCCCGCCGCCCCCGAGGGCGACCTGGGTGAGTCCGTCCTCGCCGGCGCGAGCCGTGCCGGTCAGCACCACCGCGCCCGTGAGGTCGGCCACGAAGGCCGAGGCCGGCGAGGCGGCCAGCTCTGCCGCCGTTCCCTGCTGGATCAGCCTGCCGTCGTCGATCACCGCGACGCGGTCGCCGAGGAGAGAAGCCTCGACGAAGTCGTGGGTGACGAGCAGCGCGGGGACGCCGGTTTCGCGCAGCACGGCGGCGAGCTCGCGGCCGGCGGACGCGCGCGTGCGGGCATCGAGCGCCGAGAGCGGCTCGTCGAGCAGCAGCGCGTCGGGCCGTCGCGCCAGAGCGCGGGCCAGTGCCACCCGCTGGCGCTCGCCGCCGGACAGCGTCCGCGGGCGCGCGTCGGCGAGGTGCGCGACTCCGAAGCGCTCGAGCAGCTCGAGAGCACGCGGGTGGCGATCACGGCGCGGCACCTCGCGCAGCGGGTAGGCGACGTTCTGCCACGCCCGCAGGTGGGGGAACAGCGCGTACTCCTGGAACACGTAGCCGCATCGCCGCCGCTCGGGCGGGACGTCGACGTGCCGGGCGGTGTCCAGCCAGACCTCGTCTCCGCAGCTGACCCGGCCCGAGTCGGGGGCCACCAGTCCGGCCACGACGCGCAGGATCGAGCTCTTGCCGGCGCCGGACGGGCCGGCAAGGGCCAGGCAGGAGCCGGCCGGGACCTCGAGCGCTACGTCGAGCGCGAAGGCTCCGAGCCGGGTGGTCGCCTCAACGTGCAGCACCGCCGAGCCAGGCCGATCCGCTGAGCAGCTTCACCGACAGGAGCAGCGCCGCCGAGACCGCGACCAGGACCGCCGACAGCGCCAGCGCCCCTGTGAAGTCGGTCGAGAAGTCCTGGTAGATGGCCAGCGGGACCGTCTGGGTGATGCCGCGGAAGGAGCCCGCGAACATCAGCGTCGCGCCGAACTCTCCGAGCGCCCGGCCCCACGCCAGGGCCAAACCCGAGATCAGCCCGGGCCCTGCGGTGGGGATCGCCACCGCCAGGAAGGTGCGCGGCTCGCTCGCCCCGAGCGTGCGCGAGGCGTCGAGCCAGGTCTGGTCCAGCGCCTCGAAGGCCGACTGCGCCTGGCGCAGGAAGAACGGGGCCGACACGAAGGTCAGGGCCACGACCACGCCGGCCGTGGTGAGCACGAGCTCGACGCCGGCGTCCTCGATGAAGCTCCCGAGCAGGCCGTTGGGGCCGAGCGCGGCGAGGAGGCCGATGCCGGCGACGGCGGGAGGCAGCACGAGCGGCAGCTCGATGAGAGTCACGAGCGTGGCCCGACCCCGGAAGCGCCGGGTCGCGAGCAGGTAGGCGGCGGGCGTGCCGACGAGCACGATGATCCCGATGGCGATCGCGCTGCACGCGACGCTCAGCCGGAGCGCTTCCAGCGCTCCCTCCTCGCGGAGGCTCGAGAGCAGGTCCAGCGGGCTCG
>JACCZP010000382.1 GCA_013695885.1 Thermoleophilaceae bacterium
GCCATCGCCGTCGACCGCCTGCCTCGGGGTCGCTTCGCTCCCCTCGACCGCGGCCAGCACGTCGCGCTTGGTGATCCTCCCGCGCGGGCCCGAGCCGGGGACGGTGTCTAGGTCGAGCCCATGAGCGCTCGCGATTCTCGTCGCGACCGGGGTGGCCCGCTCCGCGCCGTCGCCCCCGACCACCTGACCGCCGGAGGCGCTGGCCGGGAGCGGCTCGGGAAGGGTCGGGGAGGGGCGATCGCCCTCGAGCGCGGCGGCTCGGTCGGCCGGAGCGGGCGCGGCGGGCGGCGCGGTGCCGGCCCCCACCGCGATGCGTCCGAGCGGGGCGCCGACCGGCGCCGTCTCGTCAGGTCCCACGAGGATCTCGGCCAGCACGCCCGTGGCCGGGGCGGGGATCTCGGTGTCGACCTTGTCGGTGGAGACCTCGAGCACGGTCTCGCCCTCCGCCACGGCGTCACCCACCTGCTTGTGCCACTCCAGGACCGTGCCCTCGCTGACGGACTCGCCCATGGCCGGGAGCGCGACGTCCACGAGCTCAGTGACCTCGTCGCTCGCGAGCGCGCCGTTGCCTGCCAGGGCGCCAGAGCCGCGGATCGCCGCCGAGGGTCCCCCGCGAGCTGCCGCCTCCTCACCCGCCGCCCGCGCGCCCGCGGCCTCTGCGCCCGCCGGCGCCACGGGGCCCTCGCCGCGCTCGCCGGCCCCGTCGATCTCAGCTTCGGTGCCGGCGCCCTCGGCCGGCGGAGCGCCTTCCGAGGGCAGCGTCGCACCGTCGAGCGCCGCCCCGTTCCCGGACACGGCGGCCGGAGCCCCGGACACGTCGATCTCGGCCAGCACCGTGCCCACGGGCACGGTCTCATCGACGCCGACGAGGATGCGGGCGATGGTCCCCGGGACGGGCGTCGGCACCTCGGTGTCGACCTTGTCGGTCGAGACCTCGACCACCGTCTCGTCGGCCTCGACGGCGTCCCCGGGCCCGACGAGCCACTGGAGGATGGTCCCCTCGGTGACCGACTCGCCCATAGCGGGCATGGTGATCTGGACGGTGGTCTGAGTAGCCATCTAGAGGAGCTTCAACACTAGCCCCACCTTCCTACCCCTCCGCCCGGTCGTTCCAGTCGTCATGTAACAGTGTGCGGCCCCCTCAGGAGGCCTCGAGCTCCGGCTGGTGGCGGCGCACGTGCTCGGTCACGGTCTCGCGCACCCAACGGCGGGTCTCGGCGTCGGCCATCCGGTACCGGCCGAGCAGCTCGCCCTGGCCGCGGAGGGGAAGGCCGGCGATGGTCCACGACACCGCGAGGCGCTCGAACAGGAACTCGCCGCGACGCTGCCAGAGGTCGTCGGTCGAGGCGGCGGCCGGTGCCTCGATGGCCCGGTAGCGTGCGACCGTCCCTGGGGTCAGCCGCTCCCGCAGCGTGAGCACGTTGCCCTCGGCGTCCGGGTAGTCGAAGGTGGCGCCCGGCTCTGAGGTGGCCGTGGGCGCGTTCTCCTTGCGCCTTCGACGCTGCCGCCGGCCCATCAGCGAACCGCTCCCACGACCATCTCGGCCAAGATACCGCCGTGGCTCCACAGGCCGACGATCACGGACCGCGCCGGACCGGCTTCCCCCGGCGACGCCGCGAGCTCGCGCGCGCCGACCGCGTGCTGCCCGGCCTATGGCGGCTGCGGCTGCCGCTTCCCTGGTCGGCGGTGCCCCACGTGAACGGCTGGGCGATCACCGCCGGGTCGGGGGTCGTCCTGGTGGACACCGGCATCGCGGAGCCCGGGTCGCTCGAGCAGCTCGACCGCGCGCTCGAGCAGGCGGGCGCCGGGCTCGAGCACGTTCGTCTGCTCGTCTGCACCCACGCCCACCCCGATCACTACGGCCAGGCGGCGGCGGTGGCGCGCGCCGCCGGCTGCGAGCTGTGGATGCACGGCGCCCACGGGCACGTCACGGCGAGGTCCGCCGACCCCGAGGAGACGCTGGCCGCCCGGGTCGACCTGGTGCGCGCGGGCGGGGTGCCCGAGCACCTGGTGGCCGCGTACGAGCAGGACGGGCGCGACGCGCGGTCACCGCTGGGAGAGATCGTGCTCCCGGATCGGGAAATCGGGACCGGGGACCGGGTGGAGACCGACCTCGGCACCTTCGAGGTGCACGAGACGCCCGGCCATGCCCCGTCGCACGTCGTCCTACACGAGGCCGAGCGCGGCCTGCTGATCTCCGGCGACCACCTGCTCGGCCGTATATCGCTGTACTACGACTACGGGCACACACCCGATCCGGTCGGCGAGTTCCTCGAGTCCCTCGACCGCACCGGTGCACTCGATGCCCGCCTGTGCCTGGCCGGCCACGGACGGCCCTTTCGCGACGTCCGTGCGCACGTCGATGGCACCCGCAGCCGGGTCGGGGAGCGCCTCGGACGGGTGGCCGAGCGGCTCGAGCAGGGCGCGGCCTCGCCGTTCGAGTGCGCCGCGTTCCTGATCGGGACCGAGGAGCCCGATCCGCCGTTGCTCGGCTGGGCGCTGACCGAGACCCTCTGCTACCTGACCCACCTGGAGCGCGAGGGCAAGGCGCGACGCTCCGACGGGGAGGGAATCGGACGTTGGGAGCGGACTTGAGCGGCGATGCTGCCTGCGCCCCGTACCGCCCCACCGGTCTATGGTGCCGAGCCCATGCCGATCCGCTCGATACCGCGGCGGCGGACGCCCGGTCGCGGGCGCATCCGGCTCGCCGGCGTCTGCGCCGTAG
Organism: Thermoleophilaceae bacterium; assembly: GCA_013695885.1. Lineage (GTDB taxonomy): Bacteria > Actinomycetota > Thermoleophilia > Solirubrobacterales > Thermoleophilaceae > JACCZP01. The sequence goes on from JACCZP010000382.1 coordinate 2,726, forward strand.
CGCTCGCCCTCGGCGTACCCGCCTGCGGCGAGTCCCCGCCGGCCACCGAGCAGGGCGGCCGTCCCGATGCGCCTTCGGACGAGCGCACCCCGAGGAGGAAGGCCGACACCCCGAGGAAGCTCATCCGCTGTCTCAAGAAGCAGAAGGTGAACTCCGAGCAGCCGTCGGCGTCGACCTCGGGGGACATCGCGCTCTCGCGCGGCCTGATGATCGAGCACGAGACCGTCGTGATCGGCGGCAACACGGATGTGGTGGCCTACTTCCTGGCCGATCGAAGCGACGTGAAGCGGGCCAAGAAGGCGCTCGGGCTGAACGACACGGTCGCGAGCAGCGGGTCCGTGGTGATCGCCTACCTGAAGGCGGAGAACCGGACCTCGCTCGGGCCGGAGATCGAGATGTGCCTGTAGGCCCC
>JACCZP010000390.1 GCA_013695885.1 Thermoleophilaceae bacterium
CCGCCGGGGTGGCGGCGGGCGCTCCTGCCCCGGCCGCCGTGGCCGGGGGCGCAACGGTCGCGCGGCCCTTCGCCGCTCCGACGCCACCACGCGACGTGGCCGGCGCCCCCGGCCGCACGGTCTCGGAGGCGGGCCGAGACGCGCGCTCAGGGGCGCGCCCGGCCCATTCACGCAGGCGCCGCAGGTCGCGGGCCTGGGAGAAGTAGAGGGCCGATAGCACGGCGAGGCCGATGACGGCCGCGAAGCCGGCGTACGCGCCGACTCGCTCCACGATCTGGAGGACTTCCATTGCCTGGGGCTAGACCTTAGTGACGGGGGCGGAGCGCTCGCGCCCGGCGGCGAGAGCCGGGTCGAGTACAGAGGGGCACCGGCGCTAGTGGGGCGCGGGACCCGAGGAGGATGCCGCCAGCGCGCCGGCGCGCTCGGCGGCCAGGGAGGAGACCGTGGCGGCCAGCGAGGCCGCGTCGCCGGAGTAGACGAGCTCCTCCACCCGACCGAACGCGTCGTCCACCCAGAGCGGGTCGAGCGGCGCGCGCGACGCGGCGACGATCTTCTCCGCGGGCGTGTGCTGGGGACGCTCGTCGGGGTTGAACAGCTCCTCGTGCACCTTCTCGCCCGGGCGCCGTCCGACGATGTCGATGGCGATGTCCTCGTCGGGCTCGTGTCCCGACAGGCGGATCATGTTGCGGGCGAGGTCGAGGATCCGGACCGGATCACCCATCTCCAGCACGAAGATCTCGCCGCCGGCGGCCAGGGATCCCGAGCGGATGATGAGCTGCACCGCCTCGGGGATGGTCATGAAGTAGCGGGTCATGGCGGGGTCGGTGACCGTGACGGGGCCCCCGGCCGCGATCTGGCGGCGGAAGATCGGCACCACCGATCCGGAGGAGCCCAGCACGTTGCCGAAGCGGACCGCCGAGTAGCGCGTGCTCGGGAACCGGTGCTGCGCGGCCTCGATCGCCCACTCGGCCAGCGCCTTGGAGGCGCCCATCGCGGTGGCCGGGGTGACCGCCTTGTCGGTCGAGACGAGCACGAACCGCCTCGCCCCCGCGCGCCCGGCCGCCGCGGCCACGATGCGGGTGGCCACCGCGTTGTTGCGCACCGCCTCGATCGGGTTCTCCTCCATGAGCGGCACGTGCTTGTAGGCGGCCGCATGGAACACCACCGAGGGCCGGTGCTCGAGCAGCACCTCCTCCATGCGGACCGCGTCCTTGCAGTCGGCGAGCACCGACACGGTGCGCGCGAAGTGCCGGTCGTCGGCCAGCTCCCGGCGGATCTCGAACAGGTTGTTCTCCGCGTTGTCGAGCAGCACGAGCTGCTTCGGGCGCACACGCGCGATCTGCCGGCAGAGCTCCGCGCCGATCGAGCCTCCGGCGCCGGTGACGAGCACGACCTCGTCGCCCAGATAGGCGCCCACGCGGTCGATGGCCACACGCACGGGCTCGCGGCCGAGCACGTCCTCGACCCTGACCTCGCGCACCTGGCGCATGAGCTCCACCCCCCCCGAGAGCAGCTCGAAGACGGTGGGAAGCGTCCGCACGGGGATGCCGCGGGCTCGGCAGGCGGTGACCACCCGCTGACGCAGCTCACCCGGAGCGGAGGGGATGGCGATGACCACCTCGTCGGGCTCCGAGTCGTCGAGGATCCGCGGCAGGTCCCAGGTCGAGCCGAGCACCTTGTGCCCGGCCACCTTCATGCCCTGCTTGCGGGGGTCGTCGTCGACGAAGCCGATCGGGTAGTTGCGCAGCTCGGGGTTGCGTCGCAGCTCGAAGGCCACCGACTGGCCGCCGTTGCCGGCGCCCACGATCAGGACCTCGCGCGCGTTGCGGTGGGCAAGCGGGTCCCAGAACGGCCGCTCGGCGAGCGACCGGACCGCGAACCGCGAACCGCCGACGAGCAGCAGGCAGATCAGGAAGTCGAGCGCGATCACGCCTCGCGGTGGGCCCACCGGGCCCGGGGAGAGGAGGAACAGGCCGCCGACGAGCACCAGGCTCGACACCACCACCGCGCGGCCGATGGCCAGCAGGTCGCGCTGGTCCACGAAGCGCCAGAGCTTGTGGTAGAGGCCGAAGACCGTGAAGATCAGCAGCTTGCCGAGGACCACCCAGGGCAGGGTGGCCACCAGGAGCCCTTCGTAACGCATAGGGATGCCGCCGTCGAAGCGAAGCGCGAACGCGAGGTAGAACGCCAGCGCGACGAGCACCGCGTCGATCGCCACCTGGACCGAGCGCCGGACGTGGACGGAGTGGAGTAGACGCGCTTTCACCGGAACCAGAAGAGTCTAGGCAGGATTCGTCGCCGCTTCCAGCCTCCCTGCCCGGCTCTCACAGGCTCTCTCAGCCGGTGGCAAGCGCCACCGCACACGCTTCGACGACCTCGGCCACGTCGCGTTCCCGGAGCTCGGGGCCCATCGGCAGCGCGAGGTTCGTGCGCGCCGCCTCGTCGGTGCCGGGCAGCGCGCCGCCCGCGGGCGCCCAGCGTGCCATCGCCGGCTGGCGGTGGACCGGCGTGCGGTAGTACCCGCGCGCCCCGATCCCGCGTGCCGCGAGCGTCGCAGCCAGCTCGTCGGGCCGCCCGGTGCGCACCACGTAGAGGTGGTAGGCGTGCTCGACCTCCGCCTCGAGGGAGGGGGGCTCGAGGAGATCGGGCAACCCGTGCTCGCGGTACGCGCTCGCCGCCGTCCTGCGGGCCGCATTCGCGGCGTCGAGATCGGGAAGGAGCACTCGCAACGCCGCGGCCTGGAGCGAGTCGAGGCGCGAGTTGTAGCCCACCTCGGTGTGCGTGCGCTTGTCCTCGGACCCGTGGAAGCGCAGGCGGCGGGCGGCGGCGGCCACGTCTTCGTCGTCGGTGACCACGGCGCCCCCGTCGCCCAGGCCGCCGAGGTTCTTCGAGGGGAAGAACGAGAACGTGGCCGCCTGCCCGAGGGCGCCGGCGCGGCGCCCGGCGCGGGTGGCCCCGGCGGCCTGGGCGGCGTCCTCCAGCACCGGGAGGCCGAGGTCGCGCAGCTGCGCCGCCGGCGCGACGTTGCCGAACAGGTGCACGGGCACGATCGCGCGCGTACGGGGAGTGAGCGCGGCGCGCACGGTCTCCTCGGTGACGCAGAAGGTGGCGGGATCGACATCGCAGAACACCGGTGTCGCCCCCGCGTTCACGGTGGCCTCGGCCGTGGCGTAGAAGGTGAAGGAGGGAAGCACGACCTCGTCCCCCGGGGCCACGCCGAGGGCGCGCAGGGCGATGGTGATCGCGTCCGTGCCGTTGCCCACCCCCACGCAGTGACCGACCCCGAGGTAGAGGGCCAGCTCCTCCTCGAACGCCTCGACCTCGGGACCGAGTATGTAGCGGCCGGAGGCGGTGACCTCGGCCAGCTTGAGCACGATGTCCTCGTGCCGCCCGGCGAGCGAGGTGGCGAACAGCGGGACGGGCACCGGCGGCTACCCTAGCCCGCGCCGTGGCGCTCCTCGCCCAGTCCCTCACCGAGCCGATCGTGAACTTCGCGGTGTACGTGGTCGAGCAGCTCGGGCTCGTCGGGATCTTCGTGCTGATGGTGCTCGAGAGCGCCTGCATCCCGATCCCGAGCGAGACCACGATGCTGTTCGCCGGGTTCAACGTGGCCCGCGGCGAGTACACGCTGTTCGCGGCCGTGGCCGTCGGATCGGTGGCCAACCTCGTCGGGTCGTGGATCGCCTACGCGGTGGGCTACTACGGGCGCGTCGACCTGATCGAGAAGCACGGTCGCAAGGTGGGCATCCGCATCAGCCATCTCCACACCGCCGACCGCTGGTTCGAGCGCCACGGCTCCTCCACGGTCTTCTTCACCCGGCTGTTGCCCATCGTCCGCACGTTCATCTCCCTGCCCGCCGGAGTGGCGAGGATGCCGTTCTGGCGCTTCTCGGTCCTGACCCTCGCGGGCTGCGTGCCGTGGATGCTGATGCTGACCTACATCGGCCTGGTGGTCGGCGCGCGCTGGACGGCGTGGCGCGACTCGCTGCACTACATCGACTACGCGGTGGCGGCCCTGATCGTGGTCGGAGGGATATGGCTCCTCGTGCGCGCGCGGCGCGGCCGCGGGTCACGGCGAGACGAGGACGGCGGCGGCGTCGGAGAGGCGCCCGGGCCCGCGGGGTCGGACGGCGACGACTCGGCCGAGCGCCCGGCCGCGGAC
>JACCZP010000393.1 GCA_013695885.1 Thermoleophilaceae bacterium
GGCCTCGGGGGCGTCGTCCGCCGTCGGCTCGGTGGTCGCGGTGCCCTCCTGCGCCGCGCTGTCGCCGTCGGGCGCGGCCACGCCGTCGGCTGCGGCCCCATTACCGGCGCTCTCTGCGACGGCGGGCGGTGCCCCCCGGCTCGAGGCGCGGATGAGGCGCCTGACCGTGTCGCTCGGCTGGGCCCCGCGGTCGATCCAGTGGGAGATCCGCTCGTGGTCGAGCACGATCTCGGAGGGCTCGCGCTGGGGGTTGTACCGGCCCACGGTCTCGATCACGCGGCCGTCACGGGGCGAGCGCTGGTCGGCGACCACCACACGCCACACCGGGTTCCTACGGCTGCCCACACGGGTCAGCCTGACGCGCACGGACACGCTCAGATCTCCTCGGTCGCTCTCACGGCCGGCCTACGTTAGCGGCCGGTGAGCTGCCCCAGCGAGGGCATGCGACCGGAGGAGAGCTGCCGCATCATCTTCTGCATCTGGCCGAACTGCTTGACGAGCTGGTTGACGGCCTGGACGTTCGTGCCCGAGCCCCGGGCCACCCGCCGGCGACGTGACCCGTTCAGCAGCGAGGGGTTCGCCCTCTCCTCCGGGGTCATCGAGGTGATGATGGCCTGAACCCGGTCGAGCTCGCGGTCGTCGATGTCGATGCCGTTCAGCTGCTGACCCATGCCGGGGATCATCTTCAGCAGCGACCCGAGCGGACCCATGCCCCGGAGCTGCTTGAGCTGCTCGAGGAAGTCGTCGAACGTGAACTCCTGCCGGCGGATCTTTCGCTCGAGCTCCTCCGCCCGTCCCTCGTCGAACTGGCGCTCGGCCTTCTCGACCAGCGTGAGCACGTCGCCCATGCCGAGGATGCGCTGGGCCATGCGGTCGGGGTGGAAGCGCTCGAAGGCGTCGAGCTTCTCCCCCGTCGAGGCGTAGAGGATCGGCTTGCCGGTCACCGCCTTGACCGAGAGCGCCGCGCCGCCGCGGGCGTCGCCGTCGAGCTTCGAGAGGATGACGCCGTCGAAGTCGGCGGTCTGCGCGAAGGCCTGGGCCACCCCGACCGCGTCCTGGCCGGTCATGGCGTCGACGACCAGCAGCACGTTGTGGGGCTTGGTGCCCTTCTTGATGCGCGCGAGCTCGGCCATCAGCGCCTCGTCCACGTGGAGGCGGCCGGAGGTGTCGACGATCAGCACGTCCCGCCCCTCGGAGCGCGCCCGGCCGAGGGCCCACTCGGCGATGTCGACGGGGTCGCGATCGGTCCCCTGCTCGTAGACCGTTGCTCCGGCCTGCGCGCCCACCCGCACGAGCTGGTCGACGGCGGCCGGGCGGTAGACGTCGCAGGCGGCGAGGGCCACGTTCTTGCCGTGCTCCTCGCGCAGGTGGCGCGCGAGCTTGGCGCAGGCGGTGGTCTTGCCCGAGCCCTGGAGGCCGGCCATCAGAACCACGGTCGGCGGCCGCGAGGCGAACACGAGGTCGCGCCCGGCGCCGCCCATCAGCGTGGTGAGCTCCTCGTCCACCAGCTTCACGACCTGCTGGCCGGGGTTCAGCGCACCGAGCACCTCGGCGCCCTGCGCGCGCTCCTTGACCTGCGCGGTGAAGCGCTTGACCACCTGGAAGTTGACGTCGGCCTCGAGCAGTGCGAGGCGGATCGCCCGCATGGCCTTCGCGACGTCGTCCTCGGAGAGCGTGCCCCGGGAGCGGACATCGGATAGGGCGGCCTGGAGGCGGTCGGAGAGCGTGTCGAACATGCGCGTTCGAGGCTAGCCGGACGCGCCCTCGAGCGCCCCGAGCACGTCGGCGAGGAGATCGTCGGGGCCCTCGCATCCCGCGGAGAACCGGATCAGGCCCTCGGGCACGTCGTCGCCGCCCCAGCGCCCGCGGCGCTCGGCCGTGGAGTGGACGCCACCGAACGACGTGGCCTCGGCCACGATCCGCAGCTCCGCCAGGAAGCGCTCGGCGGTCGCGCGATCGGGCAGGGTGAAGGTGAGCACGGTGCCGAAGCCCTCCATCTGGCGCGCGGCGAGCCGGTGGGCCGGGTCGTCTCGAAGTCCCGGGTAGCGCACCCCGGAGACCTCGGGGCGCTTCGAGAGCGCGCTCGCGAGAGCGAGGGCGTTCTCCTGCTGACTCGCCAGGCGCAGCGCGAGCGTCGCCAGGGAGCGGTGCGCCAGCCAGGCCTCGAAGGGGCCGGGGATCGCCCCGGAGAGCGCGCGCCACTCGCGCAGCGTCTGAGCACGGGCCGGGTCGCGCGTCGCGACGTGCCCCAGCACGAGATCGGCGTGGCCGGTCATCGCCTTGGTGTCGCTGGTGACCGAGTAGTCGGCACCGAGCTCGAGTGGCCGCTGCTGGAGCGGCGTGGCCAGCGTGTCGTCCACGGCGACGAGGGCTCCGCGTGCGTGCGCGGCGTCGGACACGGCCGCGACGTCGATCACGTCGAGGCCGGGGTTGGTCGGAGTCTCGAGCCAGACGAGGGACGCGCCTTCGAGCGCCGCTCCGTCGAGGCACGCGCGCTCGAGGACGCCGCCGGCGGTGGTCAGCGCGCGCACCTCGACGCCCCGCGGGGCGATGTGCGAGTCGACGAGTCCGCGCAGGCCCATGTAGGCGTCTGAGGGCATCACGAGCACGTCGCCGGGGAAGAGGATCGGCAGGAGCACCGCCGAGGCAGCCGCCATGCCGGAGCCGAAGAGGACGGCCTCACCGCCCTCGAGCTCCCCGAGTGCCCGTTCGTACGCCGACCAGGTGGGATTGCCGTAGCGCCCGTAGACGTGAGACGAGCCGTCGGGATCGCCGGCGAGGTGGAACGGCGCGGCGAACGTGGGGCCCGGGAGGAAGGCCTGGCCCTGGCTCTCGGGCGGGAGCCCGGCGTGGACGGCCCGGGTCGAGGGTCCAGGCGGACGGGCGCCCTCACCGCGGCCGGGCGGGTGCTCGCCCTCGCCACGGGCAGGCGTCATCGGCTAGGCCTCGAGCAGCGCGCTGGCGAAGTCGTCGGGATCGAAGGGCCGTAGGTCCTCGAGGGCCTCCCCCACCCCGATGAGCTTCACCGGCAGGCCGAGCTCCTGGGCGATGGCCAGCGCGATGCCGCCCTTCGCGGTGCCGTCGAGCTTGGTGAGGACGATCCCGGAGACGTCGACGGCCTCCCGGAAGAGCAGAGCCTGGCGCAGGCCGTTCTGGCCGGTGGTGGCGTCGATGGTGAGCAGGGTCTCGTGCGGGGCGTCGGGGATCTGCTTGGCGATGACCCGGCGGACCTTGGCCAGCTCCTCCATGAGGTGGGACTGCGTGTGGAGGCGGCCGGCCGTGTCGCAGATCACCACGTCGTGGCCGCGGGCGCGGGCGGCGGCGACCGCGTCGTAGGCCACCGCCCCGGGATCGGATCCCGGGGCGGCGCGGACCACGTCGCATCCGGCGCGCTCGCCCCACGCCACCAGTTGCTCGACCGCCGCGGCCCGGAAGGTGTCGCCGGCGGCGAGCAACACCGAGCGGCCGAGCTCGCGCTGGAGGTGCCAGGCCATCTTCCCGATCGTCGTGGTCTTGCCGGTGCCGTTGACCCCGACCATGAGGATCACGGTGGGCGAGTGCCTCAGGTCGATCGTGTCGGGCTCGGCCCGGACGGCGTCGGCGAGGAGCTCCTTGAGGCGGCGGGTGAGGTCGGGACCGCCGGCGAGCTCACCGGCGTCGGCCTCGGTCTCGAGGCGCTCGACGATGCGGGCGGTGGTGGACGCCCCCACGTCGGCGTAGATCAGCATCTCCTCGAGCCGCTCCCACGACTCCTCGTCGAGGGACTGGAAGACCGTGGCCTGGAGCTCGGCGCCGAGCGCCTGACGGCTCTTCGCGAGGTTCTCGCGGAGGCGGACGAAGAAGCCGCTGCGGCGCCCGGACTCGGGCTCGGCGGACTCGGGCGCCGGGGCCTCGGAGTCGGTGAGGAAGAGCTCGGGCCAGGTGCGCGCCATGGCCGCGGCGAGGATAGGCGGCGCTACGCCGCCGCGGCCGGCGAACGTCCCGGCAGCCGCCGCGAGACCACCTTGGAGACGCCGTCGGCGCCCATGCTCACCCCGTAGAGGCAGTCCGCGGCGTCCATCGTGCGCTTCTGGTGGGTGACGACGATGAACTGGGCGCGGTCGGAGAAGCGGCGCAGAAGATCGAGGAAGCGCCCGGTGTTGAGGTCGTCGAGCGCGGCCTCGACCTCGTCGAGCACGTAGAACGGGCACGGCCGAGCGAGGAAGACCGCGAACAGAAAGGCCAGCGCGACCAGCGACTTCTCGCCGCCCGAAAGGAGCGACAGCCGCTTCATCGACTTGCCGGCGGGCGTGACCTCCACCTCGACCCCGGGCTCGACCGTGGACGGAGCGCCGGTGCCGTCGGCGCCGGCGTCCCGGTCGGTCGGCCCCGCCGCGTCGTCGCCCTCCAGCCCTCCGTCGACCGCGCGCGGGCCTTCCGGCGAGACCAGCCGCAACCGTCCCCGACCCCCGGGGAAGAGCTGCTCGACGACCTCCTCGAAATTCCGCGCCGCGGCCTGGAAGGTCTCGTCGAAGGCGCTGCGAATGCGGCGGTCGAGGTCGGCGATCAGGTCCGAGAGCTCGGCCATCGCCGCCTCGAGATCCTCTCGTTGGGCCTCGAGCTCCTCGACGTGGGCCACCGCCTCCTCGTACTCGGCCTGCGCCAGCGGGTTCACCGGTCCGAGCGCCTCGCGCCGGCGCCCGAGGCGCTCGATCGTCACCTTGAGCTCGGCCTGGCGCTCGGCGCTCAGCTGCGTCCCGTCCGGCACCTCGTCGGCGGGGTACTCGAGCCGTCCCGCGATCGACTCGAGCTCGCTGGTCGCCTCGTGACACCGGTCGCGAGAGCGCTCGAGCTCCACGTCCGCGCGGGTGAGCGCCTCGCCGGCGAGGCTCATCGCCGCTCGGGCCTCGGCCTCCTCGGCGGCGCACTCGCGGAGCCGCCCGGCGGTCTCCTCGGCGGCGGCCGAGCCCTCGGCCAGCTCGGCCTCGAGGCGCTCGCGATGGGCGTCCAGAGCCTCGGCCGCCGCGGTCAGGGCCCTACCGGCCCGCTCCGCCCGGACGACCACGCCCTCCTCGTGGGC
>JACCZP010000395.1 GCA_013695885.1 Thermoleophilaceae bacterium
CCTCGACCGCCGGCAACCTCACCACGAACCGGGCGCCCGACGCGTCCTCCGCCTGATCGAGGCCCACCGACCCGCCGTGACTTCGCGCCACCGCGGAGACGATGGCCAGGCCGAGTCCGCTCCCGCGCGACCCCTCGCCGCCTCCGCGCACGAACCGGTCGAAGATGCGATCACGGACCTCCTCCGGTACGCCCGGACCCTCGTCGGCCACGTCCAGGCGCACGGCGCCGTTCTCCCGCCGCGCGGATACGTGGACCGGGGTCCCCGGCGGCGTGTGCGCCACCGCGTTCTCGATCAGGTTGAGCGTCAGGCGGTGCAGGTCGTCGCGGACGCCGTCCACCATGAGACCGCTCGGCACGTCGAGGTCGAGCTCGTGGCTGGCCGCGACCGGGGCCTCCTCCGCGGCCGCGTCGCGTACGACGTCGGCCAGGTCCACGGGCCCGCGTGGGGCTTCCCGGCCGGCGTCGGCCCGGGCGAGGAGAAGAAGGTCGCCCACCAGCCGCCGCATGCGCCGCGAGGAGCGCAGGGCAGACTCCGCGATCTCCGCGTCCTCCCCGGCCAGACGGGCCTCCAGCAGCTCGAGGTTGGCCAGCACGCTGGTGAGCGGCGTGCGCAGCTCGTGCGAGGCGTCGGCCACGAACTCGCGCTGCCGGGAGAGCGCCGCCTCGGTCTCGGTCCGGGCGGCGCCCAGGGCGGCGAGCATCTCCTCGAGCGTGCGGGCGAGGTCGGCCACCTCGTCCTCGGCGGGCGACTTCGGCAGCTTGATCGCCGGGTCGCGGGTCCGCGCGACCTCCTTCGCCGCGCTCGTGAGCCGGGCGATGGGGTCGATCGCCCGGCGGGCCACCGCGAGCCCGGCCAGGAGGGCCAGCCCGGTGCCCGCCAGCACCCCGAACGCCAGGAAGGCGTTGACCTGCGCCACGGTGGCGCTCACGCTGTCCTCGCGCTTGGCGTACTGCACCCACGCCACGGGCCCCCCGACCGAGGTGGCCAGGAGCGGTCGCGACACCACGTGCCAGCTTCCGGCGTCCTCGACCCCGTCGCTCGGGGGCGGCAGGTCGGGCGCGTCCTTGGTCTGGGCGAGCACCGCCCCCGAGGCGCCGATCACCCGTACCGCCGCGTCGCCCGCGCCGACGGCCTCGAGGTTCCCGGTGGGCTCGATGAAGAAGCGCCCGTTGTAGTCGGGGCGTACGCGGAGCTCCTGCTGGAGGTCGGCGGCGGCGATACTCAGGTCGTCGTCGAAGTTGGAGTAGACCTGTCGCTCGGTGAACTTCCCGATCACCACGGCGAACAGGGCGAGGATCACGAACGTGAGCACGGCCGAGGTCAGCGCCAGCCGCCAGCGCACCGGGAGGGAGTGCAGCCGCTTCACGAGGCCCTGAGCACGTAGCCCGCTCCGCGCACGGTGTGGACCATGCGCCCCTCGCCCTCGGCCTCCAGCTTGCGGCGGAGGTTCGAAACGAACACGTCGACGGTGTTGGTCTCGGCGAAGGAGTAGTAGCTCCACACGTCCTCGAGCAGCGACTGGCGCGAGACGACGATCCGCTCGTTTCGCATCAGGTACTCGAGCAGCTCGAACTCGCGCGAGGTCAGGTCGAGCGCGCGCTCGCCGCGGGTCACCTCGCGCGTGGCCGGGTTGAGTTGCAGGTCACCGACCACCAGCGACGCCGCCCCTCGGGGCGGACGCCGGCGCAGCAGGGCGCGCAGCCGGGCGAGCAGCTCCTGCCGCTCGAACGGCTTGACCAGGTAGTCGTCGGCTCCGGAGTCGAGCCCCGCGACGCGCGCCTCGAGGCCGTCGCGCGCGGTGAGCATGAGGATCGGCACGTCGCCCTCGTCACGCAGCCGCCGGCACACCTCGACGCCGTCGAGCCGCGGCAGGCCGAGATCGAGGACGATGGCGTCGGGCTCGAAGGTGGAGCTCTGCTCGAGGGCGTCGACGCCGTCCGCGGAGAGCCGCACGTCGTAGCCCTCCACTCCCAGCGAGCGCCGCAGTGCCTGGGCGATGTCGGCGTCGTCCTCCACCACGAGGACTCTCGGCGCGGCGCTCACCCAGTCGATGGTAGGCGTGACGACGAATGCCCGCAGAAGGTTTTACCCCCGCTTAACCCGCTTTAACGGCTGCTTTAGGCGGCCGCCATACCTTGCTCGACGTGGCCGTGGAGGTAGAGGACAGAGAGGCTCCCGAGCGGGAAGAGATGCGCGCCCTGCTGGCGAAGGGTCGCGAGGCCGGGGCCCTCGGTCGCGGAGAGGTGGCGCAGGCCCTGGCCGACGTCGAGCTGGCCGAGGGCGAGCTCGAGGAGCTCCACCGGATGCTCGAGGCCGCCGACGTCGATCTCGTCGACGACGACGACCTCGCGCCGGGCGACGGACCCGAGCCCACGACCCCCGCGCCCGCCGTCGCGGCCGCCGCCGAGTCGATCCTCCTCGACCCGGGGCCCGACGGGCTCGCCATCTTCCTCCGCCGGATCGGTCGCGTCCCTCTCCTCACCGCCGAGCAGGAGGTACAGCTCTCCCGTCGCATCGAGCGCGGCGACCTCGAGGCCAAGAGGGTCATGATCGAGTCGAACCTGAGGCTTGTGGTCTCGATCGCCAAGAAGTACCGCGGGCTCGGGATGCCCTTCCTCGACCTGATCCAGGAGGGGACGATCGGGCTCGTTCGCGCCGCCGAGAAGTTCGACCACCGCAAGGGCTTCAAGTTCTCGACCTACTCGACCTGGTGGATCCGCCAGGCCATCTCCCGCGCGCTGGCCGACAAGTCGCGGACCGTGCGCATCCCGGTCCATGTCGGCGAGCAGCTCAACCGACTGCGCCGCGCCGAGCGCAAGCTGTCCTCCGAGCTCGCCCGGGACCCGCTTCCGGACGAGATCGCCGAGGAGGCCGGCGTGCCGATCGAGCAGGCCGAGCTCCTGTGGAGGGCGGCCGAGACCCCCGCCTCCCTGAACCAGCCGCTCGCTGCCGGTGAGGACTCCGAGCTCGGCCACCTCATAGCCGACACGAACGCCGAGTCCCCCCACGACCGGGCGGTGGAGTCCACCACCCGCAGCGATCTGGAGGAGGCGCTCTCGCGGCTCACCTACAGGGAGCGGCGTCTGCTCGAGCTGCGCTTCGGACTGGCCGGCGAGCAGCCGCACACGCTCGAGAGCGCCGGCCGGGTGATCGGCGTGACCCGCGAGCATGCCCGGCGGATCGAGACCGGTGCGCTCGCCCGGCTCGAGGCGCTTGCGCGCGACGGCGCGCTGTTGGCGGACGAGCGCGTCGCGGCGTAGCACCCCCTCTGGCGCTCGGCGCCGAGAACCGGTACCTTTCTCGAGCGGGTACTTCGCCGGGCGCGGTGCCCGAACCTCCGATGGGTGACGCAAGGACGCGGGAGGAAACGATCTTGAGCAGTCGAGCGGTCAGGTTCCTTACAGCAGCATTCGCCTCAGTGGCGCTGGGTGTCTGCGCGCCCGCGGCCATGGCGATTCCGTCTCTGGACGACGTGAAGGACAAGGTCGACGACGTCAAGGACGAAGCCGAGGACAAGGCCGACGAGGCGAAGGAGAAGGCCGAGGAGGCGGTCAAGGAGAACGCTCCCGACACCCCTGCGGTGCCCGTGCCGCCCCAGCCCTCCTTGCCGACCCCCTCGACGGGGAGCCCGCGCGACTCGTCCGAGGGAGGCTCCGGCGACCGGGGCTCCTCCCGCGGAGAGTCCCGCTCGAGCGGTCGCGGGGAATCGAGCCGCGGGCGGCGCTCCCCGAGCCGGTCGGCCCCGAGCGCACCCGTGGCCCCGGCATCCGGCGCCGTCCTGCCGACGCCGGGACAGCGCTTCGACCAGCTCGCCGCCGAGGCCGCCCGGGCAAAGCCCGAGGACCTCCTCGGTCCCGGCGTCGCAGGCCCGGTCCGCAACGTGCCGCGCGGGGTGCTCGTGAAGCGCCCCTCGGCCGCGCAGACCGACCGGCTGAGACGACGTCTTGCCAGGGCCGAGGGCTGCCTCGGCAACGGACTTCAGGCCCGCGCGCTCGGCCTTCGCGCCGAGGGACGCTCCTGGGCGGGGATCGGGAACCGGCTCGGGTTGTCGAGCCGGCGTGCCCTGGGCCTCGGTCGGCTCGGCCTCGCCCGGCTGAGCACGCTCTCGGGCGGATGTGGCCGAGGCGGCGGGCCGGTGGTGGCCGGACCGGTGGCGTTCTCCCAGCGTTACGGCGCCATCGGGGCCGTCGCGATGCTCGGTATGGGGTCCGGCGGGAGCGCGGGCGCTCCAGCCGGGTCGGACGGCGCTCCGACGACCGTGGCCGGCGGGCCCGGCACCCCGGGTGGCTCCAGCGGCGGCGCTGTTCTCGGAGATTCCGCCCGGGGCGGCGGTGCGGTGCGCGAGGACGGCCAGAGCAGCTACGTCGGCCCGCCGCCCGCATCTCCCGGCTCCACGCTTGCGCTCGAGCCCGGCACATCGGCGGCCTCGGGTGACGGGAACGGGCAAGGCGCCGAGCTCGCCCAGGCGCTCGGGCTGCTCGCCCTGGCCCTACTGCTCATCCTGGCCCTCAGGTACAGGTTGAGGCTTTCCCCCGCCGTGGCGGGTGGCGCCTCGCGCTTCCGCACAGGATCCCGGCGCCGGCCGGAGCGGGAGGTCGCCGAGGTCGCGGTGCCCGCGGGGGCGGTGGCCCACGCAGGTACGGAGGACCAGCACGATCGCTCAGCCGCCGATGGCGAGGGCTTCGATGCCCGCGCCTACGCCGAGTCATCCGCGGGCTCCCCCGGGCACCCGGGCGTAGAGCCGGACGTCAACAACGGCCACGGCGCTGGGCAGAACGGTCACGTCGATGCGCAGAACGGTCACGTCGATGCGGGCGAGGAGCTCGCAGAGCCCTCTGACCAGTACGCCAACGGCGGATCGGCCGCGGCGATGCCGGCGCAGCCCCTCGACGCGCAGCCCCTCGACGCGCAGCCCTCCGACCCGTACGCCAACGGCGACGGCGGATCCGCCGCGGAGGCGCCGCCGCACCCTCTCGACGCGGAGCCCTATTACGCGGCACCCCGCGACGCGGCTCCGCCCCCTGCGCCGCCTCCGCCCCCTGCGCCGCCACTTCACGCGGAGCCCGACGGGTCGGAGACGGCCATCATCGGCAAGGACGGCGCCGGACCCTCCGCCCCGCCGGAGCCCGCCCAGGAGGCTCCTCCTCCTACCGCACCGGCGGCTCCTGCCGGCGGGCAGCCGGCATGGCACGAGCGCCCGCGCGCCCGGCGCGTGAAGCGGCTGTTCTCGCGAGACTCCTGACACGCGCGGGTTGAGCCCGCGGTCGGGAGGGATGTCGACGCGGCGCACGATCGCCTGCCTCGTTGCGGCAGCGCTGGCCGCGGCGCTCCCCGCCTGCCGCGGCGGCCCATCCGATGCCCGGGCTCCCGGGCCTCCCTCGACCGCCGCGGAGCCGGCTCCGGCCGATGCCCGCGACGCCCCTCGCCTGCGCCACGCGACCGCCGTGGTGAACGGGATCCGGATGCACTACGTCGTCGCGGGCCGCGGACCGCCGGTGGTCCTCCTCCACGGGTTCCCGCAGACCTGGTACTGCTGGCGGAAGGTGATCCCGGCGCTCGCACGCGAGCACACGGTCATCGTGCCCGACCTGCGGGGAGCGGGCCGCTCCTCGCTTCCGCCCGGCGGATACGACAAGCAGACGATGGCCGCCGACGTCCGTGCACTCGTCCGCCGCCTCGGCCACCGGAGGGTGGGGGTGGTGGGCCACGACCTCGGCGCATGGACCGCCTACGCGTACGCTCGGACCTACCGCGACGAGGTCACCCACCTCGGCTTCCTCGAGGCCTCCCTGCCCGGCTTCGGCCTCGATCGCCTGCTCGACTTCTCGGGTCCCCGGAGCGGCGTCTGGCACCTCGCGTTCTTCCGCCAGCCCGATGTCCCGGAGCGCCTGCTCGACGGTCGGGAGCGCTACTTCATCGAGGACTTCCTCGGCGTTCGCCGGGCGCGACCGGACACCTTCGACGGAGGTGCCGTCGCCCGCTACGTGCGCGCCTACTCGCGGCCGGGACGCATGCACGCGGCGCTCGAGCAGTACCGCGCCCTGTACCGGGACGCGGCTGACAATCGGGCGGGCGCCGGCACCGCTCTCACCGCCCCCGTGCTGGCCCTGGGCGGCTCGCGCGCGACGGGCACGGGACCGGCGGCGAGCATGCGCATGGTGGCGCGCAACGTGTCGGGCGGAGAGGTGCGCGGCGCGGGTCACTGGCTGATGGAGGAGCGCCCGCGCGAGCTGTCCGAGCGGCTTCTCGCCTTCCTG
>JACCZP010000310.1 GCA_013695885.1 Thermoleophilaceae bacterium
AGAGCCGGAGGGGGGAGTCGAACCCCCGACCCACGCTTTACAAGAGCGTTGCTCTACCGCTGAGCTACTCCGGCCCGGCGCCCGAGTCTAGGCTCGCGGGCGGGACGCGCGGCGGGCGGTTCAGGCGCCCCTCGAGCACGCCGAGCACCACGCCGAACAGCAGGTGTCGCCACAGGGCCTGGAGGAATGCTCGCGTGTTGCCGGCCAGCGTGGTCATCTCCCGGCGCGCCGGGTGGTGGCGGTCGACTAGGCGGGTCAGCGGCCACAGGCCCAGGTGCTCCACTACGCCGGCCGCCACGCCGTGGGCCACCGCCGGTCCCGGCACTCGCGCTCGGGCGAGCGCGTACACCGCCCCGAACAGCGCGCCGTTGCCGACGTGCAGCGCGCTGCCGACCGCCGGCCACGCCGCTCCGCGCGTCACGAGCTTGCCGAGGATCTCGACGTCGTCGTAGCCGCACCGGAAGGCCCGCTTGTCGAGCGGCTGCTGGAGCGACCACAGCCCCGCGGCCACGCTGCCCGCAAGGGCTCCGTTCAGGCCGCGGCGGGCATCCATCCCGACCGGAGCATAAGTGGGCCGGAGAGAAGCTGAGGACACATCCGCAAACGACCGTCGAGCCCCGCGTAACGCCACGGCGGTAACCGCGTAGTAACAATTCGTGCCCCGCCGCCGCCTCCTGCGCTCCCGCGACCTCTCCGTCTACCACGAGCGCATCCGCCGCCGCGGGGTCCACCCGATCGTCTACTGGGTCGCGCGCGCCGTCCTCGTCCCGCTGATACGCGTCTGGTTCCGGCTCGAGGGCGTCGGTCGCGACCACGTCCCGGGCACCGGGCCGGTGCTCGTGGCCTCGAACCACCGCTCGTTCCTCGACCCCTTCGTCCTCGGCAGCCTCGTCCGCCGGCCGATGTACTTCGTCGCGAAGCAGGAGCTCTTCCGCAACCCGATCAACGGCTGGTTCCTCAACTGCCTCGGGGCCTTCCCGGTCTGCCGGGGCGCCTCGGACAGCGAGGCGCTGATCACGTCCCGGGTCCTCCTCGAGCGCGGGCGCGTGGTCACCGTCTTCCCGGAGGGCACCCGCGTGCGCACCGGATCGCTCCGTGAGCCGCGCCGGGGTGTGGGGCGCCTGGCGCTCGAGACCGGCGCGCAGGTGGTGCCGGCCGCGGTGATCGGCTCGGAGCGCGCGCGCCGCGGGTGGCGTATCCGGGCGTGCCGGGTGAGGGTGCGCTTCGGCCGTGCACTCACCTTCCCGCGGGTCGAGGCGCCCTCGCCCCGCTTGGCCGAGGAGGTGACGGCCCGGATCTGGCCATGCGTACGCCTTCAGTGGGAGTGGCTCGGCGGGCTCCCGCCGCTTCGCCGCGCCGCGGTGGTGGGCGCCGGCTCGATGGGCACGGCGCTGGCCGCCGTCCTCGCCCGGGCGGGACTCGAGGTCGAGCTCGGGTGCCGCACCCGCCAGCAGGCTCAGGAGCTCGCCCGCTCGCGGAGGAACGACCGCTACCTGCCCGGCGTCCCCCTGCCCGACGCGGTGGCCGTCTCCTCGGTGGCGGACATCGAGCTCGCGGGTGTCGATCTCGTGGTGCTGGCGGTGCCGAGCGAGGCACTGCCCCAGGCCGTGGCCGCCGTCGGAGACCGGGTGGGTCGCCGCAGCGCGGTGCTCGTGGTCTCGAAGGGCCTCGCCGGACCGCTCGGAACGGTTCCCTCGCACTACGTCGGGGAGCGGCTTCGCACCCGAGGCGTCGCGTGCCTGGCCGGTCCCGCCCACGCGCGGGAGACGGTCGAGGGTGGTGCCGCGGTCGTGCTGGCCAGTGCCGATGCCGACCTTCGCGACCAGCTCGCCGGCGCCCTGTCCGAGGGTGGGCTCGAGGTCGAGTCCACCGGGGACGTCGCCGGCACGGAGCTAGCGGGGATCGCGAAGAACGCTGCCGCCATCGCGGCCTCCGCTGCGATCGGTGCCGGTGCCAACCGCGCCGGGGCGGTGGCCGGACGGGTGTTCTCCGAGGTGTGCGAGCTCGCGAGGCGCGAGGGAGCCGGGACCGAGGCCTTCGTCGGCCTCGCCGGTGCCGGCGACCTGGTGGGCACCGTGATGGCCCCGGGCAGCCGCAACCGACGCGCCGGAGAGATGCTCTTCACGGGGATGCCGGCGGACCAGGTGAACGCGGCCCTCGACCAGGCGGCCGAGGGCCTCGCCTCGGTGCCGCTGCTCGCCGAGCGCGCCCGCCGAGCGGGAATCCCGGCTCCCACGCTCGACTCCTTCGCCGGCCTCATCGCCGGTGACACGACGGCGTCCGAGTGGATCGAGAGCATCGCCTCGCCCCAGCCGGCGACCGAGCGCCGGGCCGCCTGACGAGCGATGTCCGACACCCGCCAGGCGCACGTCGGGGCCCCGCGGGCGGGCATTACGCTCCGGGAGTGGAGGCCCGGACCTCGAAGCCGCTGCTCGACGAGCAGTTCAGCGACCTCTACCGCTCACACCTGCGGGACGTCTACTCCTACGCCTACTACCGGGTCGGCAACCACCACGACGCCGAGGACATCACCGAGCAGACCTTCCTCCAGGCCTACCGCCACTTCGAGCGGGCGCGGCGCGAGTCCGACGGCCGACCCCTCCGGCCGTGGCTCATCCGCATCGCCCACAACCTCGCCGCCAACCACTACCGCGACCGCTCACGCCGCCCCCAGACCAACCTCGAGGACGCGACACGGCTGTCGGCCGTGCACGCGACCGAGGATGTGGTCGAGGGCCGGGAGGAGCTGGCGGCCATCCTCGACGGCGTGGCCGCACTTCCCGGCGATCGCCGGGACGCCCTGATCATGCGCTTCGCGCTCGACATGGACAACCGCGAGATCGCCCGTGCGCTCGGCCGCTCGGAGGGGGCGACCAAGGTGCTGATCCATCGGGCCATCCGCCAGCTCGAGAGCTCGCTCAAGGCGGGAGACGGCCATGAGTGACCTGGAGCGCCGGCTGCGGTTCGCGCTCGCCCCCGTCGAGCCGCCCCTGGCCCTGACCGACCGCTTCGAGCGCACCCTCACCGAGCTGACCGACGCCGCGGCCGAGGAGCTCGCCGACTGGGAGCTCCGGGCGATGCGCGACCCGCGCAACTGGGTCCGTCCGGCCGCCGCGCTGCTGGTCGGCGGCGTGGCCGGAGGCACGCTGATCGTCGTTCAGGCGCGTCAGCGTCAGCGACGCCGCCGGCCGCGGGGCCTGCGCGGGCTCGAGCGGCGGGTGCGCGACACGGCGGGCAGCGCCATGAAGGCCGTTCGCCGGTAAGGAACCGCAACGACGAAGCGGGACCCGAGAGGGCCCCGCTTCGCATGCAGCTCCGACTCAGGCGACGGCTACGCCGTGGTGGGTGCCGGCTCGGTCGAAGAGGCCAGGCCGGCGCCGATCCCGACCAGCGCGATCAGCAGGTGCAGGACGTTGTCCGCGGCGTTGATGGGGAGGAGCCCGAGCAGCGGGTCCATGAACAGCCCGAGCAGGAAGACCACGGCGTACACGGCGCCGAACCCGAGCGCGAAGAGCCGCGCCGAGGCCGGTGTGCCCGCCAGGGCCAGTCCCACGATCCCGCTGGCCAGGTGGACGACGTTGTGCCAGCCGTTCACTTCGAAGACGATCAGCTGGTCACGCTCCACCGACTCCCCTATGGCGAACGAGGCGTTGAAGAAGAAGCCGAGTATCCCGGCGAGCAGGAGCACGGCCCCGAACACGAGCGAGTACAGCTGGGCGGGGGTCTTTCCACCCATGATGCGACCTCCTTTGTTGGCCTGAGCGTCCACCGATGTGTTCGGTCGGACGGTGAGACCGGATCACGGAAGCTGATCCGGTGGGTGGTCTGAGTACGAATACCTCTACCCGTGGTTACACCGCCGACCCTCCGCCTCCTGCTTTGATCGACCCTCCGACCGGAGAGCTCCACCGCTTCGCAGACGAGGAGCTGATGCCGCTCGTGGCCGGCGGGAGCACCGCCGCCTTCGAGGTCGTGTACGACCGTCACGGGGCCGCGGCGTTCTCACTCGCCTTCCGGATGGTGGGCAACCGCGCGGCGGCCGAGGACATCGTGCAGGAGGCGTTCTTGTCGGTCTGGCGAGCGCGCACCCGCTACGAGGCACGGCGCGGCAGCGTGCGCTCCTGGGTGCTCGGGATCGTGCACCACCGCGGGATCGACGCGCTGCGGCGTGGGCTGGTGCACGAGCGCCGGCGGGCGGGAGCGGAGGCGGCCGAGGAGCAGCGCGAGAACCGGAACCTCACCGAGGTGGAGGCGATACGGCGGGCGGAGGCGGCAACCGTGCGCGCCGCGCTCGACACGCTGCCGCGCGACCAGAGCCGGGTGCTCGAGCTCGCGTACTTCGCCGGCTTCACGCACTCGCAGATCGCCGAGATGCTGGACATGCCGATCGGCACCGTCAAGGGCCGGATGCGGCTCGGGCTCGACAAGATGCGTCGAGAGCTGGGGGAGACGGCGTGACCGGGCGCGGGCACGAGCGCCACCGCGACGACGTGGGGGCCTACCTGCTCGGCGCGCTCTCCGAACTCGAGGGCCAGGCCTTCGGGCAGCACCTCGCACGCTGTACGGACTGCCAGGCGGAGCTGGAGCGCCTGCGCGGAGCGTCGGAGGCCCTGTCGGGCGCTGTCGAGCCGCTCTCGCCGTCACCCGAGCTCAAGGATCGACTGATGCGCGCGGTGCGGGCCGAGCAGGTGGACGGACCGGTGCCCGCACCCGCCGTCCACGCCGAGCGCGACCATGAGACCGTGACGTCGATCGCAGAAGAGCCCGAGAGCCGCCCGGCGCGCGGTCGACGTGCTCGCAGGCGATCGCGATGGCTCCGCGCCCCTCGGCCCGCCACGCTGGTGGCCGGCGTCGCGCTGCTCGCCGCCGGCGCCGCCACGGGGCTCGGGCTGGCGCGGACGCTCGACTCGACGGGCGGCACACCGACCGCCGCGCGCCCGGAGCGGGCGGTGGCCGCCGAGGTCGACCACCTCAAGGCGCCTGGGGCCCGCGCGGACCTCGTGATCCCCGCACGTGGCGGGGTGCCGGTGCTCGACGTCAGGGGACTGCCGGAGCCGAACGGCGACCGCGTCTACGAGGTCTGGCTCAAGCGGGGCGAGCGGATGGTGCCCGGGTCGCTGTTCGACGTGTCCGCCGGCGGCAACGGGACCGTGGGCATCCCCGACGGCCTCGACGAGGTCGACGCGCTCCTGGTCACCGAGGAGCCCGCCGGGGGGCGCCGCACGCCGACGGGCCGGCCCATCCTCTCCGTCGATCTCTGACCCCTGGCCGCGAGTATCGTCGTCGCAGTGGAGGTCTGCTACCGCCACCCCGACCGTGAGACCGGCGTGGCGTGCTCCTCGTGCGAGCGGCCGATATGCCCGGACTGCATGACGACGACCTCCGTGGGCATGCGCTGTCCGGAGTGCGCGCGCCAGACCACCAAGGTCCGGACGGCGGCCACGCTGCGGGCGGAGCCGACCCTGACCTACGCGCTGATCGGCGTGAACGTGATCGTGGCGCTTGGGGCCCTGCTCGGAGGAGGGCTGTCGCTGGCCGGCGGCTCGCCGCTGCACGACCTCGGGGAGGTGTCGGGCCTGGACGTCGCACGGGGCGAGTACTGGAGGCTGGTGACCTCCGGCTTCCTGCACTACGGACCGCTCCACCTCCTGCTCAACATGTACGCGCTCTACATCCTCGGCGGACTGCTCGAGCCGGCCATCGGGAAGCTGCGCTTCGCGCTCGTCTACTTCGTGTCGCTGCTCGCCGGCTCGTTCGGTGCGGTCCTCCTCACCCCCTACACCGCCGACACCGCCGGCGCCTCGGGCGCGGTCTTCGGGCTGATGGGCGGGGCGCTGATCGTCATGCGCAGCCGGGGCATCGACCCGATGTCCACCGGGCTCCCGCTCATCCTCGGCCTCAACCTCGTCATCACGTTCACCTTCGCCGGGTTCATATCGGTGGGCGGCCACCTCGGCGGCCTGGCCGGTGGGTTCCTCGCCGGCATCGTGCTCTTCTCGCTTCGCGACCGCGTGCGCGTGCCCGCGATCGTGCCCACCCTGCTCGCGGTCGGCCTCGGCGCCCTCGCGGTGGCCGGGGCGATCGCGGTGTCCGCGCCGGCGTAGGCGGGCTCGCGGGCCTCTAGGAGCCGGCCAGCGCGGCCGCCCCGAGGTCGACCGTAGCGAACCGTCCGGGCGGCGGCGCCGGGACCCGGTCGGGGTGGAGCAGGTGGCCGAGCAGCTCGACCCCGTCCACGAGTCGCGGGCCGGGGCGGGAGAAGTAGCTCGAGGCGTCGACGGCCACGACGCTCCGCGCGGCCACGCGGGCCAGTGCCCCGCGGTGGTCGAGCGTCTCGCGCACCGAGCGCTCGGTGCCGTAGCCGCAGGGCATGGCCACGACGACGTCCGGCCTCGCGGCCTCCACCCGCGCCCACTCGACGACGACCGATCGCTCCCCGGCCATCCCCAGCACGTCCTCCCCGCCGGCGAGCTCCACCATCTGCGGCACCCAGTGGCCGCCGGCGAACACCGGGTCGAGCCACTCGAGGCAGGCCACGCCGGGGCGCGGCGCACCCTCGACGGCGTCGCGGACGCGGTCGAGGCGCTCGGCCGCATCCTCGAGCAGGCGGGTGGCCGCCGCCGTGGCGTCGGCGGCCTCGCCCAGGGCACGGACCGAGTCGAGCACCTCCCCGAGGGTGGTGGGGTCCATCGAGTGCACCTCCGGCGTGGAGGGGATGCGCGCCGCCACCGCCCGCACGTCGTCGAAGGACACCGCGCACACCTCACAGACCGCCTGGGTGACCACAAGGTCGGGCCGGAGGCCGGCGAGCAGCGCGGCATCGAGCTCGTACAGCGCCTCTCCGCGCTCGGTGCGCTCGCGCACCGCGCGGTCGATGTCGGCGGAGGACTGGCCCCCGGGGACCACCGTGCGGGTAAGGTGCGGCCGGTCCGCAGCCTCGGGCGGATGGTCGCACTCGTGAGTGACTCCCACCACGCCCGGGCCGAGGCCGAGTGCGAACAGGCACTCGGTGGCGGAGGGAACGAGGCTGGCGATCCGCAAGGTCGGGTAACGATGGCACTTCTGAGCGACGAGGAGATCGAGAGCCGGCTCGGCGCCCTGCCGGGGTGGGAGCGCAAGGCCAAGGCGCTGCGCCGAAACTTCCGCTTCGACGACTTCGTGGGCTCCGTGGACTTCGTGAACCGGGTCGTGCCGGTGGCCGAGGAGATGAACCACCACCCAGACGTGGCGATCTCGTGGAACGAGGTCGCGGTGGCGATCACGACCCATTCGCAGGGCGGGATCACCGACTCGGACTTCGCGCTGGCGCGGGAGATCGACGGGGTCGCCTGAAGGGGCCGGACGGGGCTCACGACCCTTGTCCGGGCACCCCCGGTGACGCCGGGATCCTCTGCTAGCGTCCGCCGAACTCACCCCCGATGGGCGACGATCCTCCTCGAAGTAGCCCGCGAACCGGGCTCGCGCCGTGACTGAGCTCCTGCTGCTGCTCGGAGTCCTCGTGCTCGTGGGGCTGAACGGCTACTTCGTGGCCGCCGAGTTCGCGCTGGTCCGCGCCCGCCGCGAGAAGCTCGAGTCTCTCCAGTCCGAGGGCACCAAGGGGATCGGCCCCGTGCTCAAGCAGGTCGACTCGATCGGGGAGTACCTATCCGCGTGCCAGCTCGGCATAACCATGGCCTCGCTCGGGATCGGGTTCCTGGGCGAGCCCGCCATCGCCAGCCTGCTCGAGGCGGCGATCGGGGATTCCATCCCCCTCGGTCTCTCGCTGTTCATCTCCTTCGGAGCGGCGCTGCTCATCACCACCGCGCTGCACATCACGATCGGGGAGCAGGTGCCGAAGATGTTCGCGATCACCAACGCGGAGGGCACCGCGCGGTGGACCGCGCGCGGGCTCCAGCTCTTCTACTACGCCATGAAGCCGTTCATCTGGCTCCTGAACGCGGCTTCGAACGCGATGCTCCGTGTGCTCGGCGTGGACGCCCAGGCCGAGTTCGACGAGGCCACCAACGCGGAGGACCTGAAGCTGATCATCGCCCGTGGCGCCACCGGGGGGACGCTCGACCCGGGCGAGGCGCACATGCTCTCCGGGGTGTTCCATCTACACGAGCAGCAGGCCCGCCAGGTGATGACGCCGATCCCGGCTGTGGTCACGGTCGACGTCTCCGAGGGCGTAGAGACCGCGCTGCGACGCTGCGTGGACTCCGGCCACACCCGCCTCGTGGTCACCGAGGGCGGGAACACCGACCGGGTGCGCGGGATCGTGCACAACAACTCGCTCGCGCGGCTGCTCATGTCCGACGGCCCCGACGCCTCGATCGAGCGGAGCGTCAAGGATGCGCCCATCATCCCCGAGACGAAGGTCCTCGACGACCTCCTCGCCGAGCTCCAGCGCGGGCGCTACACGATGTCGGTGGTGGTGGACGAGTACGGCCGCACGGTGGGGATCGTCACCGTGGAGGACATCCTCGAGGAGGTGGTGGGGGAGATCACCGATGAGACCGACCCCCAGCGCGGCGTCGTCCGCCGGCTCGCCAACGGCGACTGGTACGTGCGCGGCCACGTGCCGATCACCGACCTGGCCGACTACGGGATGAACGTCCCGGCGGGCTCCGATGCCTACAACTCGGTGGGAGGCTTCGTTTTCGGCGAGCTCGGGCGACTGCCCAAGCGCGGCGACATGGTGCGCTCCAACGGCTACTCGCTGCGGGTCGAGTCGGTCCGCGAGAACCGCATCGAGGCGGTGCGCATCCGCGATCACTCCTCCGCGCGGACCGAGGACCGGCTCCAGACCTACGAGGGGGACGGGGAGACGCCCGCCGCCGAGCCCCGCCTCCCCGACCGCTCCGAGGGCGGCTCGCCCGGGGACGGTGCGGACGTCGACGGCGCCGACGGCGCGAACGGCGCGAGCGGCTCGTCCGAGCGGGCGGCGGCCGAATAGCCGCGGGCGGCCGTCAGGGCACCCACGACTAGAGTTTCGCCGTCGAGCGGCCGCGCGAGGAGTCCGGCCCCAAGTCCGATCGCGAGGAGACTCGTCGCATGAGAGAGGCAGCCGGTCGCGAGGTAGTGGTCGTCGAGGCGGTCAGGACGCCGGTGGGGCGCGGCCACCCGGCCAAGGGCTACTACAGGGACACGCATCCGAACGAGCTCCTCGGGAAGTGCTTCACCGAGGTCATCGAGCGGGCCGGCATCGACGCCTCCGAGGTCGAGGACGTGGTCACCGGGTGCGTCCAGCAGTACGGCGAGCAGATGTTCAACGTGGGGCGCAACGCCTGGCTCCAGGCCGGGCTGCCCATCGAGACGCCGGCCACCACACTCGACCGCCAGTGCGGGTCGGGCCAGCAGGCCGTTAACTTCGCCGCGGCGCTGATCGCCTCCGGCGTGCACGACACCGTGATCGGCTCGGGCGTCGAGCACATGGGGCACGTCCCGATGGGCGTCGGCTTCAAGTGGACCGACGATGTGGGCTCTCCCTGGCCCGAGGCGCTGATGAGCCGCTACAACCTGGTGCCGCAGGGCATCTCGGCCGAGATGATCGCCGAGCAGTGGGAGATCCCGCGCTCCGAGCTCGACGAGATCGGCGTTCGCTCCCACCAGCTCGCCGCCCAGGCCACCGAGGAGGGGCGCTTCGAGCGCGAGACCATCCCGTTCGCCGTGAACGGCGACACCTACGTGACCGATCAGGGCATCCGCCCGGACTCGGACCTCGAGTCCCTCTCCCAGCTCAAGCCGGCGTTCAGGGAGGACGGACGGATCACCGCCGGCAACTCCTCGCAGATCTCCGACGGCGCGTCCGCCGTGCTGCTCATGGAGCGCTCGAAGGCCGAGGCGCTCGGGCTCGAGCCGCGGGCGCTGGTCGCCGATCAGACGACGGTCGGGGTCGACCCGGTGATGATGCTCACCGGTCCCATCCCGGCCACGCACAAGATCCTCCAGCGCGGTGGCATGACGATGGACGACATCGACCTGTTCGAGGTCAACGAGGCCTTCGCGTCCGTGCTGGCGGCGTGGCGGCGCGAGCTCGATCCCGACATGGACCGGGTGAACGTGAACGGCGGGGCCATCGCCCTCGGCCATCCGCTCGGAGCGAGCGGCGCGCGTCTCATCACCACCCTCCTGCACGAGCTCGAGCGCTCGGACAAGGAGGTCGGGCTCGTGACCATGTGCTGCGGCGGTGGCCTTGGCACCGGCACCCTCCTCCAGCGTCTCTGATCCCGGGCTGCTCGCCCGGTCGCGGACGGCTCGAGGCGCTCCGCTCCGGCGCGGGTCCGCGCATCGATCGCTACAAATGAACCTATGGCCGTGAACGTCTCGGGCCGGTTGCTCGCCGGCCGCTACCGGGTTGAGCGCCGCATCGGAAGCGGCGGCATGGGCGCCGTCTACCTGGCGCTCGACGAGCGGCTCGGCCGGCAGGTGGCGGTCAAGCGGCTGCCCGCCGACTCACCGGAGGAGGCGGCGCGGCGCTTCGAGCGCGAGGCCCGGCTCGGAGCATCGCTGAACCACCCGAACCTCGTGACGGTGTACGACACCGACACCGACCAGGACGGCGTGCTGATCGTCATGGAGTACGTGGCCGGCGCCACCCTCGCCGGAGAGCTCTCCGCGGGGCCGATGGCGCCCGAGCGGGCGCTCGAGGTGGTGGGCGGCGTGGCGGAGGCGCTCGACTACGCCCACGACGCCGGGGTCGTGCACCGCGACATCAAGCCGGCCAACGTGCTGCTCGGACAGGGGACCGTGAAGCTGGCCGACCTCGGCATCGCCACCGCCGCCGAGCAGAGCGACATCACCCGCACGGGGAGCGTGCTCGGGACCCCGTCCTACATGGCCGCCGAGCAGCTCGAGGGCCGGCCGATCGGCCCTGCGGTCGACGTCTACGCGCTGGCCACGGTGGCCTTCGAGTGCCTCTGCGGCTGCAAGGCGCGCACCGGTCGCACCCCGATCGAGATCGCGCGCAAGGTGGCCTCCGAGCCGCCGCCCGACCTACGGGACTCCTGGGCGGAGGTGCCGCCCCAGGTGGCGGCCGCACTACGTAAGGGGATGTCGCGCGACCCCGACGAGCGACCGAAATCGGCCGGAGCCCTCTTCCGGGAGCTCCGCGAGGGCCTGAGCGCAGCGGCCACCGAGTCCACGCGTGCCATGACCCGGACGCGCGCCGCGGCGGCCGGGCCAGGCCGTTCGGGGCCGGGCCTTCCGGGACCCAGGGGGCGTCCGGCACCGCGGCCCCGGGCGGCGGAGCCTGCGCCCGCCCGGCCCGCTCCGACCTTCACCCCGTACTCGTCCGGCCGCTCGTCCTCGGGCCGCTGGCTCGCCGCCCTCGCCGCCGTGGTGGTGGCTCTCGCGGCCATCGGGCTCGTCGTGTGGGGCGCCGGAGGGGAAGACGGCTCTGGGGAACGAGCCGGCGAGTCGGGCTCGGGGGCGCCGAGCACCGATTCGCCCACCGGCGGGACGGAGCCGGCGCCCGGCGGCGATCCGTCGGCCTCCGGCGAGGGCGGGGAGACAGCTGGACCGCCACCGGGCGGCTACGACGCCGAGCTCGGAGCCCGTTTGAACGATCAGGGCTTCGCCCTCAGCCAGCGGGGCGACGACGACGCGGCCGTGCCGATCCTCCGCCGGGCGGTGGCGGCGTTCCCGCCCGACTCCGACGGAGGCTCCGCCTCGGACGGGAGCCCCTACGCGTTCGCGCTCTTCAACCTCGGCCATTCTCTGCGGGAGAGCGGGAGCCCCGCCGAGGCCATCCCCTACCTCGAGCGCCGGCTCGAGGTCAGCGACTTCAAGCGCGGCGTGGCGCAGGGCGAGCTGGCGCTTGCGCGGCAAGAGGCCTCCGAGGAGTAAGAGGTTCCGCCCCGTCACCGCGAGTTGACCGGGGAGCCTCTACAACTGAGGGATGGCGGTTAGCGAGGGCGCCCTCCTGGCCGGGCGCTACCGGGTGGTCGGGCGTCTGGGCTCGGGTGGCATGGGAACCGTGTACCTGGCCGAGGACGAGCGCCTCGGCCGCCAGGTCGCGGTCAAGCGCCTGCACGCCGAGAGCCCGGAGGACCTCGCGCTGCGCTTCCAGCGCGAGGCGGAGCTGGGGGCGTCCCTCAATCACCCGAACGTGGTGGCGGTCTACGACGCGGCTCCGGACGACTACGGCGTGCTGATCGTGATGGAGTACGTCGAGGGCCGCACGCTCGCCGACGCGATCCGGGCGGGCGACCTCTCGGAGGCAGGCCGCCGCCGGGTGCTCGCGGAGACGGCGGTCGCCCTCGACCACGCTCATTCCGTCGGGGTCGTGCACCGCGACGTGAAGCCCGCGAACGTCCTCCTCCGCCCCGACGGGGTCGTGAAGCTCACCGACCTCGGTATCGCCACCGCGGCCGAGCGGGAGCAGATCACCCGCACCGGAGCGCTGCTCGGAACCCCCTCCTACATGGCTCCCGAGCAGCTCGAGGGAGAGCCGACGGGGCCGGCGGCGGACGTCTACGCGCTCGCCGCGGTCGCCTTCGAGGTTCTCTCCGGGCGCAAGGCGGTGATCGGCCGTTCGCCGGTGGAGATCGCCCACCGCGTGGTCGCCGAGCCGCCCTCCGACCTGCGCTCGGCCTGGCCCGAGGCCCCGGAGCCCGCCGCTGCGGTGCTGATGCGGGGGATGGCCAAGGCACCCGCGGAGCGCCCGCAGTCGGCCGGGGCGCTCGTGGGCGAGCTGGTGGAGGCGCTCGGCCCGGAGGGCGAGGGAGCGCTCGATACTCGTCCCGCACCGGCCGCGCCCGTCGAGGAGGACCGCACCTACGTCGAGGAGGAGGCGACCGGCGTCGACGCCACCCGCTTCAAGCCGGGCCCGTCGCGAACCGGCCGCCGGCGGCCTCGGGCGGCGCTGGCCGGCTGGGCGGCCGGGATCGTGCTGCTGCTCGGGGCGGCGGCCGCGATCGCGCTCTCGTCGAGCGGTTCCGAGCCAACGGCCGATCGTCCCCGGAGCACCCCACGCGCCCCGGCTCCGCCCCCCGCGGCCCCTCCCGTGGGCCCGCGGACGCCCGAGCAGACGGTCGGGGACTTCTACCTGCTCACGGTGAAGAAGGAGTTCGAGGCCGCATGGAAGCTCACCGGACCCGGATGGCGAACCCAGCTTCAGGGCTACGAGGGCTACAAGAACACCTTCGACACGCTGCGCGACGTCGAGTTCAGTCGTCTCGAGACCGTGGAGGAGGGGCGCCGGTCGGCCACGGTGGCCATCCGCACGATCGCCCGGCACACGAACCGGACCGACCGCTGCGAGGGCACGTTCTCGCTCTCCAGGAAGGGCCGAGCCTGGCTCATCGCTCGAGGCGGGGTGCAGTGCTCGACCCGGCAGCGGGCGGGCGCCGCCTGATTGACCGGTCAGTCGACGGATAGGGTGGCCGGGCTCGTGGACCTGACGCTCTCGCCCCAGGAGGAGGCCTTCCGCGCCGAGCTGCGCGGATGGCTCGACGCCAACCACCCGGGCCGTGAGCCCGATGGCGACGAGGCCGGGTTCGAGTTCCGTCGCGACTGGCAGCGGCGCGTGGCCGAGGCCGGCTGGGCCGGGGTCTCCTGGCCCGAGGAGTACGGCGGCCGGGGGGCGACCCTGGTCGAGCAGGCCCTGTTCAACGAGGAGATGGTGCGCTCGCGGGCGCCGGCGCTCGCCAACGTGCTGGGCCTGGTGATGGGCGGGCCGGTGGTGATCGCCCACGGCACCGAGGAGCAGAAGCGCCGCTACCTGAACCCGATCCTGACCGCCGAGGAGATCTGGTGCCAGGGGTTCTCCGAGCCCGAGTCGGGGTCGGACCTGGCGTCGCTGAAGACGAGGGCCGTGAAGTCGAACGGGGAGTGGGTCGTCACCGGCCAGAAGGTGTGGACGACCCTGGCCCACCGCGCCAAGTGGTGCATGCTCGTGGCCCGCACCGACTCCGACGCCCCCAAGCACAAGGGCCTCACGTTCTTCCTGATGGATATGGAGCAGGAGGGCGTGCAGGTGCGTCCGCTGCACCAGATCACCAACGAGCCCGAGTTCAACGAGCTGTTCATCGAGGAGGCTCGGGTGCCGGACGAGAACGTGGTGGGGGGCGTCGGCAACGGATGGGGAGTGGCCATCACCACGCTGATGCACGAGCGCGCCGGGCTGGCCTTCGGCCTCCAGGTGCAGCTCAAGGTGCGCCTCGGCGAGCTCATGACGCTGGTGCGCGAGCGCGGACTCGAGGACGATCCCGTCGTCCGCCAGCGGGTCGGACAGCTATGGATCGAGGCCGAGGCGCTGCGGCTCAACGCCTACCGGGGCCTCACCCACATCATGAAGACCGGCGTGCCCGGCCCCGAGGGATCGCTGCCGAAGTGGCAGTGGTCGGACATCAACCAGGCCGTGACCGAGGCCGCGCTCGACTTCCGCGGTCCCGAGGCGCCGCTCGCCGACTCGGAGTGGACCTACCACTTCCTGCGCTCGCGAGCCAACTCCATCGAGGGCGGCACCACCGAGATCCTCAAGAACATCATCGCCGAGCGGGTGCTCGGGCTGCCGCGTCAGCGGTGAGGAGGACCGCGCCGTGAACTTCGACTTCACCGACGACCAGCACGCGATCAAGCGCACCGCGCACGACTTCCTGGCCGACCGCTTCCCCCCGGAGAAGGTGCGCTCGCTGGCCGAGGAGGGCGTCTACGACGAGGCGCTGTGGTCCGAGATGTCCGAGCTCGGCTGGCCGGGGATCCTCATCCCCGAGGAGCAGGGCGGCCAGGGTCTCGGGGTGGTCGAGCTGGTGATCCTTGCCGAGGAGCTCGGATTGGCGCTTGCGCCCTCGCCGTTCCTCTCGAACGCGGCCGCCGGCCTCGCGCTCCTTCACTCCGGCACGTCCGAGCAGCGCGAGCGGTGGCTGCCGGGGATCGCCTCCGGCGAGGCGCGGGGGACGGTGGGCCTGGCGCGCGACGGGGTGGCGGCGCTCGTGCCCGACGCCGACTCGGCCGCGGTGATCGTGCTGCTCGACGGAGAGGCCGGCACGGTGGTCGAGGCCGCCGACGCCGACGTCGAGCCGGTGGCGACCATGGACTCCACGCGGCGCTTCGCCTCGGTGCGTGCCGAGGGCGGCGAGCCGTTGGGAGTCGACCCCGGACCGGGACTCGACCGCGTCGAGGTGGCACTGGCCGCCGAGATCGTGGGAGTGGGGCAGAGGGCGATGGAGATGGCGGTGGGGTACGCCAAGGAGCGCAAGCAGTTCGACCGCCCGATCGGGGCCAACCAGGCGGTCTCCCATCGCTGCGCGCAGATGCTGCTCGAGGTGGAGAGCGCCCGGTCGATCGCCTACTACGCCGCGTGGACCGCCGAGCACGAGCCGGACTCGCTTGCGTTGGCGGCCTCGATGGCCAAGGCCTACGCCGCCGACGCCGGCTTCCGCGTGTCGGGGTCATCGCTACAGGTCCACGGCGGGATCGCCTTCACCTGGGAGCACGACCTCCACTTCTTCCTGAAGCGCGCGCGCACCGACGCCGCGCTGTTCGGCTCGCCTCGCGCGCACCGCGACCGGGTGGCGGGTCTGGCCGGGCTCTCGCAGCCGGCGATCGCGACCGCGTAGGGA
>JACCZP010000403.1 GCA_013695885.1 Thermoleophilaceae bacterium
CGCGTTGATGTCCCCGGCCACCGAGTTGATCGACCGCGCGGCCTGGTCGATCCCACCCGCCGTGTCGATGACCCCGGTGAGCTGCGTCTCGAGCGGCCGGGCCGAGTCGAGGATCGACAGCGCGGTCCGGTTCGTGCGGCTGAGCTGGACCACCGAGTCCGTAGAGAGGTTGATGCCGCGACCGCTGGTGGCGATCCGCTCCGCCTTGCCGCTGATGCTCTGGGCGGCGGTGACCGTGCGCGCCAGTAGCGCGGCGGCGATACCCGCCAGCACGACGACCACGACCAGCGTGATCACGCTCGTGATGCTCAACCTTGTCACGTGACTCCTCCCCGTGGGAGGAGTCGACCAGGTCGCACGGAACGCCCGCTGCGCCTCTCTCCCCCCATCGGCCGGTATGCTTGCAGTTCGTGACGAGTGGTGCAACCGGCAACTGAAACGCCGGTCCCACAAACGGGGAGATCGGGGGGCGATATGACGAGCACAGCCGGAGGTCGGGCCGACGAGCCGACGAGGGATTGGAGCGGCGGGTCCGCCGGCACGGAGCCCGCGAAGGCCGTGAAGGGACCGAACCAGCCGAGCATCGCGAGGCTCGCCGCCGGAGCGGTGGGGGTAGTCTACGTGCTCATCGGGCTGATCGGCTTCGCGGTGACGGGGTTCACCGGGATCACCGAGAACCAGGGCGCGGCGCTCTTCGGGATCTTCGCCATCAACCCGTTCCACAACGTCGTGCACCTGGGTGTCGGCGGCGGCCTGCTCCTGGTGTCGCTGTCGAGCCACTCCGCGATCGCCGAGGGCGCGCTCATCGGCGGAGGGCTCGTGTACCTGCTGGCCGCCGTGCTCGGCTTCTTCAACAAGCTGCCGGTCCTCGCGATCGAGACTCCGTACTCACCCGACAACTTCTTGCATCTCGCCTCGGGCGCGGCCGCGCTCCTGCTCGGGGCCGCGGGGGCGCTGCAGGCGCGGAGGCGGGGACCTCGGGAGCCCCTTGGGGGACCTCAGACGGCGTGAGGACTTGGCGCCGGGACATGCCCTCTTGTCCCGCAACTTGTGGTATAGCTCACACTTGGTCGTAAACGGGGGGCCTCGCACCGAGGTGGCCCGGTCACGGACGAAAGGGAGGTGAGACGGCAATGTGCTTGGCGATTCCCGGTCAGGTGATGGAGATGGTCGACGACGTCAACCGGCTCGCCCGGGTGGATGTCGCCGGTGTCGAGCGCAACGTCAACATCGCCCTCCTCGACGCCCACGGCGAGGGAGTCGTGCCCGGCGACTGGGTGCTCATCCACGTCGGGTTCGCGATGTCCAAGGTGGACGAGGAGGAGGCGCTCGAGACCCGCAAGGCGCTCGAGCGCATGGGCGACGACTACGAGGCCGAGCTCGAGGAGCTCAGGGCGAGCGTGATCGAGTGAACGCCGAGAGCGCTCAGACGACGGCCTGCCGTGTCGAAGAGGGATGCATCACCTGCAGTGACGAGGCGCATCCGATGCGGGTGCTGTCCGCCGACGAGGCGACCGCGCTCGCGTGGTGCGCGGGGGAGGATGGGCTTCCGGGTGAGGTGGACGTAGGCCTGGTCGACCCCGTCGCCGCCGGCGACGTCGTGCTCGTCCACGCCGGCGTGGCGCTGACCCGCCTTGACGCGCGAGAGGCGGTGCTCGCATGAAGTACGTCGACGAGTTCCGCGACGCCGAGCTCGGGCGCGCGCTGGCCGGAGAGATCCTCACCTCGGTCGAGCCGGGCCGCCACTACAAGATCATGGAGGTGTGCGGCGGGCACACGCACTCCATCTACAAGTTCGGGATCGACGACCTGCTGCCCGCGAACGTCGAGCTGGTGCACGGGCCCGGGTGCCCGGTGTGCGTCATCCCCATGGGCCGTGTCGACGACGGGATCGCGGTCGCGCGCCACCCAGGGGTGATCCTCACCTGCTTCGGGGACATGATGCGCATCCCCGGCTCGGCCGGCTCCTTCCTCGACGCGAAGGCCGGAGGCGCCGACATCCGGATGGTCTACTCGCCGCTCGACGCGCTGCGGATAGCGCGGCAGAACCCCGACCGCGAGGTGGTCTTCTACGCGATCGGATTCGAGACCACCGCCCCCTCCACCGCGCTGACGCTGAAGCGCGCGAAGATCGAGGGCATCCGCAACTTCTCGGTCATGTGCAGCCACGTGACGATCGTTCCGCCCCTGCGCGCGCTGCTCGACTCGCCCGACCTCCGCCTCGACGGGTTCATCGGGCCCG
>JACCZP010000314.1 GCA_013695885.1 Thermoleophilaceae bacterium
AGCGTCTCGTCCCCGAAGGCCGCGAGCGCCTCGCGTCCGGCAGCGCCGGCCGCGCGCTCGAGATCGCCGTCCGCGTGGACGATCCGCATCCCCCTCCCCCCGCCCCCGGCGGAAGCCTTGACCATCAACGGGTAGCCCACCGACGCGGCCGCCGCGTGGAGGCCGCTTTCCGTGCCGCCGAGCGTGCACCCGGGCACGACCGGCACGCCCGCCGCCTCCATGCGGGCACGCGCCTTGACCTTCGAGCCCATCGCGGCGATGACCTCGGGGGCCGGGCCGATCCAGGTGAGGCCCGCGGCGATGACCTGGCGGGCGAAGTCCGCGTTCTCGGCGAGGAACCCGTAGCCCGGATGGATGGCGTCGGCTTCCATCCGCTTCGCCGCCTCGATGACGGCGTCCCCGCGGAGGTATGACTCCTCCGGGGTCGCGCCCCCGAGCGCCACCGCGCGGTCGGCCTCGCGCACGAACGGCGCCGAGGCGTCTGGGTCCGAGAAGACCGCCGCCGTGGCGATCCCCAGCTCTCGGCACGTACGGAAGACGCGGCGGGCGATCTCGCCGCGGTTGGCCACGAGCACCCGGTCGATGACGATCCGCTTCGCGCTCACATCCGGAAGACGCCGAACCCCGGGGCGCCGCGCACCGGGGCGGAGTGGCACGCGCTCAGCGCCAGCCCGAGCACCGTGCGCGTGTCCCGTGGGTCGATGATCCCGTCGTCGTAGCCGCGCGAGGTGTTGGCCAGCGCGGTCGACTCCGCCTCGATCTGCGCCTCGACGGCCTCACGCCGGCTGCGGTCGGCCTGCTCGTCGATCTCCTGACCCGAGGCGGTCGCGCGTGCCCGGGCGACCATCGAGAGGACGCCGGCCAGCTGAGCACCGCCCATCACCGCGGACTTCGCGCTCGGCCACGAGAAGAGGAAGCGCGGCCGGTAGGCGCGCCCCGACATCGCGTAGTTGGCCGCGCCGTAGGAGGCGCCGACGATCAACCCGAGGTGGGGCACCGTCGAGTTGGAGACCGCGTTGATCATCTTCGCGCCGTCCTTGATGATGCCGCCCTGCTCGTACTCCGAGCCCACCATGAACCCGGTCGTGTTGTGGACGAACAGCAGCGGCACGTCGATCTGGTTCGCGAGCTGGATGAACTGCGCGGCCTTCTCGGCCTCCTCGGAGAACAGGATCCCGCGCACGTTGGCGAGCACGCCGACCGGGAACCCGTGTATCGAACCCCAGCCGGTGCACAGCGAGGCCCCGTAGCGGGGCTTGAACTCGTCGAATGCGGAGGCGTCGAGCACGCGGGCGAGGACGTCGCGGCCGTCGAAGGCGACCTTGAGGTCGGTCGAGGCCACGCCGAGGAGCTCCTCGGCGTCGTGGAGCGGCGGTTCGGGCGCGAGGCTCGGACCGGGGCCGTGCTTGCGCCAGTTCAGCCGCCGCACGACATCGCGCCCGAGCCTGATCGCATCGAGCTCGTCGGTGGCCAGGTAGTCCGAGAGCCCGGAGACGCTCGAGTGCATCTCCGCGCCGCCCAGCTCCTCGTCGCCGGCTTCCTCACCGGTGGCCATTCGAACCAGCGGCGGACCCCCGAGGAAGACCTTGGCGGCGCCCTCGACGAACACCGTGTAGTCCGACATCGCGGGGATGTAGGCGCCTCCGGCCGTCGAGTTGCCGAACACGAGGGCGACGGTCGGGATCCCCTTGGCCGAGAGGTTCGTCAGGCGGCGGAACTGCTCGCCCCCGGGGATGAACAGCTCGGCCTGGGTGGGAAGGTCGGCGCCGCCGGACTCGACCAGGTTGATGCAGGGAAGCCGGTTGGACTCGGCGATGTCCATCGCGCGCAGGGCCCGGCGCAGCGTGTAGGGGTTGGAGGTGCCCCCGCGGACGGTGGGGTCGTTGGCGATCACCACGCACTCGACGCCCTCCACGACGCCGATCCCGGTCACGACGCTGGCCCCGACCTTGTAGTCGGTTCCGTAGGCGATCAGCGGCTGGAGCTCGAGGAACGGCGCGTCGCGGTCCACCAGCAGCTCGATCCGCTCACGGGCGGGCAGCTTGCCGCGTGCGCGGTGGCGGTCGACGTAGCGCTCACCGCCCCCGGCGCGGGCCTCCTCCTGCGCGCGCTCGACCTCAGCGAGGCGCTCGAGCATGTGCTCGCGGTTGGTCTCGTACCGGTCTCCGGAGGCGATGGAGCTGGCGGCGAGGACGGTCACGGCGGGTGAACGCTATTCGCATGCCGGACGAGCGAGGGGAAGACGGTCGCCGAGCGCCCAGCGTCCCGGGCGGTCGGAGACCGCGGCGAGGGGAACGGCCCCTACGCCGCCTCTCGCAGGGACTGAAGTCCCTCGTCCCCCGA
>JACCZP010000406.1 GCA_013695885.1 Thermoleophilaceae bacterium
TCACGCTCCCCGAGCACGAGGGCGTCGGCCCGGGGCTCGCCCGGGCGCTTAAGGCCGCGGCCCGGAGGGAGATCTCGCTGGGTGAGGCGGGCAACGTCTTTCGGCGGGCGCCCGAGGCCGTGCGGCGCCGCATCCGGTCGATCGGGGCGCCGCCCGCGGCCCGACGCGCCGGGCCGATCCGCACGGTACTGGCCGCCTGTGACGGCTCGGACGGCGCCGAGGCCGCGGCACGCGGAGCCACCGTGATCGCCGGCGCCCTCGGGGCGCGTGTGATCGTTGTGGGCGCCTACGAGGGAGAGCCGGAAGGCGGGCGCCGCGCTATGGGGCGCGTGCTCTCGTCGCCAGGCCCCGATCGCGGCACCGTGGAGGCGGGGCTGTCCAAGGTGGCGGCCGAGGTCGGAGACGCAGGTGTCGAGGTATCCGTCGACGCTCGCCCGGGAGAGCCCGCCGCGGCCATCCTCGAGGCCGCCGAGGAGTCGGCGGCCGACCTCATCGTGGTGGGCGACCGTGGGATGAGGGAGCGGAGCCGGCACCTGCTGGGGAGCGTGGCCAACCGGGTGTCACACCATGCCCCGTGCAGCGTGCTCATCGTGCGCTCGTAGACCATGGTCCTCGGCTCAGAACGGCACGCCGAGCCGGCTGCGCCTCCGCCGGGACGCCGCCTTGGCGCGTTCGAGCCGCGACCTCGAGCGTTGGCGGGCGACGAGGTACCCCCCACCCCCGCCCACGAGGCCCACGGCCCCCACCGTCGAGGCGATGCGCAGGCGGCGGGCCAGCCAGTCGAAGCGCATGATCTGCCATCCCTCGGCGCGGGCGATGCGCTCGAGGTCACGGTCGGGGTTCACCGCCACCGGATGGCCCACCGCGCGGAGCATCGGTAGGTCGGACTCGGAGTCCGAGTACGCGTAGGACTGGGCCAGGTCGATCCCCTGGCGCTGGGCCACCTGGCGGATGGCCTCGGCCTTGCCGTCGCGGTAGGTGAACGGGCCGGCGGGCCGGCCGGTGTAGATGCCGTCCCGGATCTCCGAGCGCGACCCGATGCCTCCGTCGAGGGTGAGGACGTAGGCGAGCACGTCGGCGGTCTCCTGCGATGCCGCGGTCACGATGAAGGTGGGACGCCCCGCGTCCTGATGGGCGAAGGCGGTCCGCAGCACCGGCTCGTACACGCGCGGGAGGATGCCGGCGAGCGCACTCGGCACCAGGCGCTTGAGCTCGATCACCGGGACTCCGGCGATCGCGTCGAAGATGCGCTTGCGAAGCTCGTCGGCCTTCTCGTCGGTCGACCCGTGAAGTCGGAACTGGAGGTTGGCCCACACGTCGCCGGCTATCTGCCGGCGGGTGGCGAGTCCGGCCCGGTAGGCCGCACGGGCGAAGTGGACTCCGCTCGAGCCCTCGATCAGGGTCTTGTCGAGGTCGAAGAAGGCGGCTCCGGACCTGCCCTTCTCGGGTACGCTCGCGGCCGCTTCGGGCTTCCCTCCCTCGGGTACGCTCGCAAGCTCGCTCAAAGAGCCCCTCGGGAGGCAAGCCCTGCGCGGCAGAGAAGGACCGGCCGCGCGAGCACCGCGCTCCTACCCGCCGTTCACCTCGAGGATCACGGCGTCGCCCTGGCCGCCGCCGGAGCAGATCGCGGCCACCCCCAGCCCGCCGCCGCGACGTCGCAGCTCGTTGATGAGCGTCATCATGATCCGCGCGCCGCTGGCGCCGATCGGATGGCCGAGCGCGATGGCTCCGCCGTTGACGTTGACCTTGTCCTCGTCGATCTCGAGCATCCGCATCGAGTTCAGCGCGACCGAGGCGAACGCCTCGTTGATCTCGAACAGGTCGATGTCCTCCACCGAGAGCCCGGCCTTCTCGAGCGCGGCCCGAGTCGCGCGGCCGGGGGTCTTGGCGAGGTAGGCGAAGTCGTCGGCCACCTGGGCGTGGGCGAGGATCGTGGCGAGGACCTCCTTGCCGTTGCTGCTCGCCCACTCGTCGGAGGCCAGCACCAGGGCCCCGGCGCCGTCGTTCACACCCGGCGAGTTGCCCGCGGTGTGGGTGCCGTCCTCGACCATGGGCGGAAGCTTCCCGACCTTCTCCATGTCGATGTCGGGACGGACGGCCTCGTCCACCTCGACCGTCGTGTCGCCCT
Organism: Thermoleophilaceae bacterium; assembly: GCA_013695885.1. Taxonomy (GTDB): domain Bacteria; phylum Actinomycetota; class Thermoleophilia; order Solirubrobacterales; family Thermoleophilaceae; genus JACCZP01. The sequence goes on from JACCZP010000406.1 coordinate 2,129, forward strand.
TCTTGCCCTCGATCGTGATCGAGACCATCTCCTCGGGGAGCTTGCCGTCGTCGGTGGCCTGGGCGGCCAAGTGATGTGAGCGGACCGCGAACTTGTCCATGTCCGCGCGGGTCATCTCGAGCTCCTCGGCCACCTCGTTGGCCTCGGGGGCCATCTGCTTGCCGGTGAACGGGTTGCGCAGCCCGTCGTAGGTCATCGCGTCGAGCATCTGGGCGTCGCCCATCCGGTAGCCGAACCGCGCCTTGTCGAGCAGGAACGGCGCGCCGGACATCGACTCCATGCCGCCGGTGACCGCGATGTCGAGGTCGCCGACGCGGATCGCGTTGTCGGTGAGCGTGGTCGCGCGCAGGCTGGAGGCACAGACCTTGTTGATGGTCTCCGAGGAGACCGTGTTGGGGATCCCCGCGTTGACCTGCGCCTGGCGCGAGGGGATCATCCCCTGCCCGGCCTGGAGGACCGTGCCGAAGGAGACGTGCTGCACCTCGTCGGGCGACACCTCGGCGCGCTCGAGCGCAGCCTCGATGGCCTTTCCTCCGAGCTCCGTGGCGGGCAGAGATGACAGCCCACCGCCGAGCTTTCCGAACGGGGTGCGGGCGGCGCCGAGGACGACGGTCTTGGGCATTGGGCTTCTCCTTGAGGCGAGCTGAGGCCGGGACGGCGGGGCTCGACCACGATAGTTCGCGCCACTCGATCCTGAGGGCACCCGGCGGAGGGCGTGCGGCCGGCCGGCCCTACACTGCCCGCGCCATGCCCTCGATCGCCGTAAGCGCCCGTCGCGGCGCACCCGAGGAGACCGACGCCGACACCCGGGTGGTGGCCCTCTTCGAGGGTGAGGAGCCCTCGGATCCGGCGGTCCGCGCCCTGGTGGACGCCGGTGAGGCCAAGCCCGCGCACCGGAAGGTCGCGGTGGGCCACGAGGACTCAGGCGAGGGCCGGCGGCGGGTGCTGGTCGCCGGCCTCGGCAAGCGCGAGGAGCTCGACCACGAGAAGGCACGGGTGGCGGCGGCGAGCGTCGCGAGCCGGGCGCGAGACCTCGGGACACGATCGCTCTCGTGGGCGGCGCCGGAGGGCGACGGCGTGCCCGAGGCCCTGGTGGAGGGGACCCTGCTCGCGCTCTACTCCTTTCGCCGGTTCAAGTCGTCGAGCCCGTCGGAGGACGGCGACGACGCCGAGTCCACGCTGACGTCGCTCGAGATCGCCAGCTCGCAGGACGTCGGCGAGGCCGTGGAGCGAGCGCGCGTGAGCGCCGAGGCCCAGAACGCCGCGCGCGACCTCCAGAACCTCCCCTCGAACGTGGCCACGCCCGCCTTCCTCGCTGAGCGCGCCACCGAGGTGGCCGCCCAGAGCGACTCGCTCACCGTCGAGATCCTCGGTCGGGGGGAGATCGAGTCGATGGGCATGGAGGCCTTCGCGGCCGTGGCCCGCGGATCGGACGCCGAGCCGAAGCTGATCGTCCTGCGCTACGAGGGCGGCGGCTCCGGCCCGTTGCTCGGCTTCGTCGGCAAGGCCGTGACCTTCGACACCGGCGGCATCTCCATCAAGCCGAGCGCGAAGATGCAGGAGATGAAGTTCGACATGTCGGGCGGCGCCGCGGTGATCGAGTCGGTGGGGGCCATCGCCCGGCTCGGGCTGCCGGCGCGGATCGTCGCGGTGGTGCCCGCCACCGAGAACATGCCGAGCGGCCACGCGATGAAGCCGGGCGACATCGTGACCGCGAAGAACGGCAAGACCATCGAGATCAACAACACGGACGCCGAGGGCCGGCTCGTCCTGGCCGACGCGCTCGCCTACTGCGTGGAGCAGGGCGCCGAGCGGGTGATCGACCTGGCCACCCTCACCGG
>JACCZP010000021.1 GCA_013695885.1 Thermoleophilaceae bacterium
ATGCTGCGCTGCGCTCGACCTCCGTCGCTGCGCCGGCCGCCGCCTCGATCGACGCTCCTACGGTCGCGACCAGCTCCCGCAGCTCCTCCTCGGTGATCGCCAGCGGCGGCATGAGGATGACCACGTCACCGAGCGGCCGCACGATCACGCCGCGGCGCCGCGCCTCGAGCGTCACCCGGTGACCCATGCGCTCGGCCGGGGTGAAGCCGCCGAGCTCGATGCCGCACATGACCCCGCGCTGGCGCACCTCGGCCACGGCCGGCATGTCGGCCACCGGCGCGAGCAGCTCCTCGAGCAGCTCGATCTTCGGCCCTAGGCGTTCGAGGGTGTGCTCCTCCTCGAACACGTCGAGCGAGGCCAGCGCCGCCGCGCAGGCCAGGGGATTTCCGGTGTAGGTGTGGCCGTGGAAGAAGGTGCGGAAGTCCTCGAAGCGGCCGAGGAAGCTCTCGTAGACGTGCTCGGTGGCGAGCGTCGCCGCCAGCGGCAGGTATCCGCCGCTGATGCCCTTGGCCAGGCACATCAGGTCGGGGGCCACGTCCTCGTGCTCGCAGGCGAACATCCGGCCGGTGCGTCCGAAGCCGGTGGCCACCTCGTCGCAGATGAGCAGCGCGCCGTGGCGGTCGCAGAGCTCACGCACCTCGCACAGGTAGCCGTCGGGGTGCAGGCGGACGCCGGCGGCGCCCTGTACGAGCGGCTCGACGATGACCGCCGCCACCTCCCCGGGGTGCGCGGCCAGCACACGCTCGAGGTCCGCCGCGTCGCCGGGCTCGGCCACCAGCGCGTCGAAGAGCAGCGGGCGGTACATCGAGTGAAAGAGGTCGATGCCGCCCACCGACACCGAGCCGATGGTGTCGCCGTGGTAGGCGTCACGCAGCGTCACGAAGCGCGTGCGCCGGGCGTCCGGGCCGCCGCGCTGCTGGAAGTGCTGGAAGGCCATCTTGATGGCGATCTCGGTGGCGGTCGACCCCGAGTCCGAGTAGAAGACGCGCGATAGTCCAGGCGGTGCCAGCTCGACCAGGCGCCTTGCCAGCCGCACGCCGGGCTCGTGGGTGAGGCCGAGCATGGTGGAGTGGGCAACCCGGTCGAGCTGCTCGCGTACCGCCCGGTCGATGGTCGGGTGCCGGTGTCCGTGGACGTTGCACCACAGCGAGGAGACGCCGTCGAGATAGGCGCGCCCGCGGTCGTCGACGAGGTGCCGCCCCTCGGCCCGCTCGATCACCAGCGGCTCCTCCTCCTCCCAGCCCTGCTGCTGGGTGAAGGGGTGCCAGAGGAAGGCGTGGTCCTCGGCGACGATGCTCGACGCGAGCCCCACGGTCACAGGGGCGACGGTAACTAGCGTTCAGGTCGGAATGACGTCGCCGGCCACAGCCTCGCCGAGCACCGGGCGGGACGCGTCTTCGACGAGCGAAGCCCCCCGCCTGATCCCCCCTCTGGGGCTGCTCGTCTTCGTCGTCGGTACCGGGTCGCTCGGTGCGGAGATCGCCGCGGTTCGCCTCCTCGCCCCCTACTTCGGGGCCTCGACCATCGTGTGGGCCAACACGATCGGCGTGGTGCTCGTGGCGCTGTCGGTCGGCTACTGGGTCGGAGGGCGCATGGCCGACCGCCGCCCGCACATGCGAAGCCTCTGTCTGCTTTCGCTGGTCGCGGCGCTGATGCTCGCCGTCGTGCCGTTCGTAGCCGACCCGCTCCTCGACCTCGCCGTCCGCGCGCTCGACTCGATCTCGGCCGGCGCGTTCGTGGGCTCGCTGTTCGGAGTGCTGGCGCTGGTGGCCGTACCCATCCTGCTGCTCGGTGCCGCCACGCCCTGGGCGCTTCGGATCGGCGTGCGCGGGGTGGAGGAGACCGGGCGCGTGGCCGGACGCCTGTACGCGCTGTCCACCGCGGGTTCGCTGGCCGGCACGCTCGCCTCTGCGCTCGTGCTCATCCCCCTTCTCGGCACGCGCCGCACGTTCCTCGCCTTTGCGTTCGTGATCGCGGCGGTGGCCGTCCTCGGCCTCCGCCCCGTCGGCCGCTACGCGCTCGCGCCGGTCGCCATCCTCGGCCTGATGTTCCTCCCGGTGGGCACGCTCAAGGCCGAGGCTGGGAGCGGCGAGGTGGTCTACGAGGAGGAGACCCCCTACCAGTACGCCCGGGTCGTGGACCGCCTCGACGGGAGCCGTGCGCTCGAGCTGAACGAGGGCCAGGCCCAGCACTCGATCTACACGCCGGACTCGGTCCTCACCGGCGACGTGTGGGACGGCCACCTGGTGCTGCCGTTCGCGGTGCGCGACGCCACGCCGGCCCGGGTGGCCATCCTCGGCAACGCCGCGGGCACGACCTCTCGCGCGTACGAGCGCTTCTTCCCGCAGACCGCGATCGACGGCGTGGAGATCGACCCGAAGCTCTCGGAGATCGGCCGGCGCCTGTTCGACATGACCAACCCACGGCTCTCGGTTCACCACGAGGACGCCCGGCCGTTCCTGCGCCGGACCGACGCGCGTTACGACGTGATCTCGGTCGACGCCTACCGCCAGCCCTACATCCCGTTCTACCTGACCACCCGGGAGTTCTTCAAGCTCGCGCGCGAGCGCCTGACGCCGGGCGGCGTGCTGATCGTCAACGCCGGCCACCCCGAGGGCTCCGACGAGCTCGAGGAGGTGCTCACCGCGACGATGCGCACCGCCTTCCCGCACGTGGCCCGCGACCCGATCGAGCCCACCAACACCCTGCTCGTCGCGAGCGAGCGCCCGATCGAGGTCGGGCGGCTGGCGCGCAACGTCCGCTCGCTTCCGCCCGGATTACAGGCGACGGCCTCGAACGCCGCCCTGCGGCTCGAGCCACCGCTCGAGGGCGGGCGCGTGTACACCGACGACCGCGCACCGGTCGAATGGCTCATCGACCGCTCGATCGTGGAGTACGCGGCGGGGAGCGGCTGAGCGGGCCGCCGGTCAGCCCGCCCGCCCGCTCGCACTCCGCCCCGCCACCGCGGCCAGCTCCCGCTCGAGGTCCTCGGCGGCCTCACGCAGCGCCGTCACCCGGTCGGCCAGGTGGTCCGTGGCCTCCGCCTCTTCGCGCGCGCCGTGCTCGGCGCGCGAGGCCATCCGCTCGATCCGCTCGGCCTCGATCTTCCGCGTCTCCTCGAGGGAGTTGAGGACGATCCCGATCAGCACGTTGATGACGATGAACGACGCGATCAGCGCGTAGGAGACGAAGTAGATCCACGACCACGGGTGAATCCGCATGCCGGCTTCGAGGTTGGCCGGCAGGTTCTCGAGCGACAGCATCACGAATAGGTTGAGCATCGCGGTGCCGACGTTGCCCCAGCGCTCGGGGTCCTCCGCCCCGAACAGGATCCAGCCGAAGATCCCGTACACGTAGAGCAGCAGCGTGACGAGCACGGCCATGCTCCCGAGCGGCGGGAGGCTGCGCGCCATCGCCAGCACGATCACGCGGAGGTCGGGGAAGACCCGGACCACCCGGACCACGCGCAGCAGCCTGGCGAGACGCAGGAGCGTCGAGTTCGAGGAGAGACCCGGGACGAACGCGCACCCCACCACCACGAAGTCGAAGACGTTCCACCCCGACCGGAAGAAGTCGCCGGGACGGCGGCCGTAGGACGCGAGGCGCAGGGTGAGCTCCACGACGAACACGCCGAGGAAGACGCCGTTGAGCGTCTCCAGGGTCTCGCGGTGACGGGCCGCGAAGCCCGAGTAGGTCTCGGCCCCGAGAACCGCGGCGTTGGCGAAGATCGCGGCGAAGACGACCACGCTGAAGGCGCTCGAGTCCACCACCCGGGCAATGGTGCTCGTGAGTCGGCCGCCGCCCATCGATCGGGCATGCTGGCAGACGCTCAGTCAGCGGCGAGCTCCATGCCGGTCACGCCCCACGCCGGTTAGTGTGCCCACAGGGTGCCGGCCGTGGCGACCCGGAGGACGGCCGGCTCGAGGAGGAGAGATGGCATACCGCAGGTACACGCTCGGCTCCTACGAGGAGATGGTCGCCCAGCACTCCTGGGACGTGCCCGAGCGCTACAACATCGCCCACGACGTCTGCGACAAGCACGACCGAGGCAAGCTGGCGATGGTCTGGGGCGACCACCGCGGCCACGAGCGTCGGGTGGAGTGGGGAGAGCTACAGGACCTCTCCCGCCGCTTCGCGAACGTGCTCGACGCCCACGGGGTCGAGCGGGGCGACCGGGTGGCCACGCTGCTGCCCTCGCTTCCGGAGACCGCGGCGGTGTTCTTCGGGGTCTACCGCTCGGGAGCCATCCTGCTCGCGATGTCGGTGCTCTACGGCGACGAGGGCATCGCCCACCGGCTGCGCGACTCCGGCGCCAAGGTCGTCGTGACCGACAGCGCGAACCGCCATCGCCTGCCCGAGGGCGCGGTCGAGGTGGTGATGGTGCTCGAGTCGCCCGACGGGGGCGAGCGCGCGGACGCCGACGTGGACCTCGACGACGCGCTGCAGCAGGCCTCGGCCTCCTACGACGGCCCGGACACCTCCTCCGAGGATCCGGCCCAGCTCTACTACTCCTCGGGCACCACGGGCCTGGCCAAGGGCATCCTCCACGCCCACCGCTACATCCTCG
>JACCZP010000031.1 GCA_013695885.1 Thermoleophilaceae bacterium
GCGTCTTCGCCAGCACGATCGCCTGGTGGCTGCTGCGCCGCCTTCGCGGCCTCGGGTTCCGCGTGCACTGGCCCGGCTGGGTGATGTCCTCGGAGCCCATCCCCGGCCTCGACCGCTACCTGCCCACACGGCCGCCGAACCTCCTGTGAGCGGGCCGCCCTCGAACCTGTGCCGGTGACGTGGCCTTCCTGGTCATGCTCTTCCTCTGCGGGCTCTCGGCCGGGCTCGTCGGTCGGTACAAGGGCTCGTCGTTCCTGCTCTGGTTCTTCATCGGGTTCTGTCTTCCGGTCCTGGGGACCGTGGTGGCCGCCCTGTATCGCTCGGAGCGCGAGGAGCCCCGTCGCCTCTGTCCGGAGTGCGGCGGCGTGTCCCCGCTGTGGGCGCAGGTGTGCGCGCGTTGCGGGCGCGACCTCGACTTCCCCGAGGAGGACGTCGTGGAGGAGCCGGTGGGCATCGTCGGCGAGGAGGGACCCTCCCGGGACCGCTGGTAGGCTCGAACTTCGCCCATCCCGTAGCCGAGGAGCCACACCGCAATGCGAGCCGTCGATGCCATCGTCGAGTGCCTCAAGGCCGAGGGCGTCGACACCGTGTTCGGCATCCCCGGCGGGGCCAACCTGCCCACCTACGACGCGCTGTACGACGGCGGCGTCCGCCACATCCTCTGCCGCCACGAGCAGGGTGCCGGGCACGCGGCCGAGGGGTACGCCAAGGCGTCCGGCCGGGTCGGCGTGGCGCTCGCGACATCGGGCCCGGGGGCGACCAACCTGACCACGGCGATCGCCGACGCGGTGATGGACTCGGTGCCGTGCGTGTTCATCACCGGACAGGTGCGCACCGACATGCTCGGCACCGACGGCTTCCAGGAGGCCGACGTCACCGGGATCACCATGCCGATCGTCAAGCACTCGTCGATGATCCGCGACCCACGCGACATCCCGCGGGAGATTCACGAGGCCTTCCACATCGCACGCACGGGCCGGCCGGGTCCGGTGCTCGTGGACATCCCGCAGGACCTCTCGCGTGCGGACATCGACTACGAGCCGAACCCCGCCCTCCAGCTGCCCGGCTACCAACCGAAGAGCGAGGGCAACGTCAAGCAGATCCGCCTGGCCGCCAAGGCCCTCGCCAACGCCCGGCGCCCGGTGATCTACGCGGGTGGGGGCGTGGTGTCGGCCGAAGCCGCGGCCGAGCTCACCGAGCTGTGCACCTCCGACCGCTTTCCGGTCACGCTCACGATCATGGGACTCGGTGCCTTCCCGGCGCCGCACGAGCAGTGGCTCGGCTGGCTGGGCATGCACGGCACCCGTGCGGCCAACTACGCGATGGACGAGGCCGACCTCATCTGCGCGATCGGAGCCCGCTTCGACGACCGGGTGACCGGCAAGCTCGCCGAGTTCGCCCCGCGCGCGAAGTTCATCCACATCGACGTGGACCCGGCGGAGATCTCGAAGAACGTCCCGGCCCACATCCCGATCGTGGGCGACGCCAAGCGCATCCTCCCCAAGCTCGTGCGCGAGTACCGCGCGCTCGAGGCCGACTCCTCACGCCTCGACGCGTGGTGGGAGCGCATCCACGGCTGGCAGGAGCGCTACCCGCTCACCTACGAGGACTCCGACGACGAGGAGATCAAGCCGCAGTTCATGATCGAGGCCATCCACGAGGCCACGGGCGGCGAGGCCATCATCACCTCGGACGTCGGACAGCACCAGATGTGGACCGCTCAGTACTACCCGTTCAGCGCTCCGCGGCGCTGGATCAACTCCGGCGGCCTCGGCACGATGGGCTTCGGGCTGCCGGCCGCGCTCGGGGCCCAGGTGGCGAACCCCGAGGCCACCGTGGTCTGCGTGGCCGGTGACGGGTCGCTGCCCATGAACGTGCAGGAGCTTGCGACCTGCGTGATGGAGGACATCCCGGTCAAGGTGTTCCTCATGAACAACTTCTACCTGGGCATGGTCCGCCAGTGGCAGGAGCTCTTCTGGGGCCGCCGCTACTCCGCCGTGGACATGGGCACGAGCCCCGACTGGGTGAAGCTTGCCGACGCCTTCGGCGCCACCGGCCTCCGGGCCACCGAGAAGTCGACCCTGCTCGACACCATGCGCCAGGCAATCGAGACCCCCGGACCCGTGGTCCTCGACGTGCACGTCTCCAAGGAGGAGAACGTCTATCCCATGATCCCGGCCGGCGCCGCAGCCAGGGACATGGTCGGCTGATGGCCGAGGAGCCCGCCGCCTCTGACGTCCTGAGCCTCGACGAGCTCGAGGCCGTCTCCGGCGCCCGCACCGGGCGGCGGCACCTGCTCTCGGTCCTGGTCGAGAACAAGCCGGGGGTGCTCGCGCGGATCGCCGGCCTGTTCTCGCGGCGGGGGTTCAACATCGAGACGCTGGCGGTCGGGCCCACCGACGACCCCACGGTCTCGAGGATCACGCTGACCGTGGACGGCGCCGCGCACCCGATCGATCAGGTGACCAAGCAGCTGCACAAGCTCGTGAACGTCCTGAAGATCCGCGACCTCGACCCGGACGAGACCGTCACCCGGGAGCTCGCGCTGTTCAAGGTCTCGGCCGACGACGGGCGCCGGGCGGAGATCGTCGGCGTGGCGGACATCTTCCGCGGCAAGGTGATCGACGTCTCCAAGCGCTCGGTGACCGTCGAGATCACCGGCACGGGCGCGAAGATCGAGGCCTTCGAGGAGCTGGTGCGTCCGTTCGGCCTGGTCGAGCTGGTCCGCACCGGCGAGACCGCTGTGACCCGCGGGCGCCTCGTCACCTGATGAGGCCCGCCGCCGCTCTGCGCCACCGCCGCCCCGGGCGCGCGGCGCCCCGACGCCGCTAGCGCGCCGGAGTGTCAACCCGCGCGAGAGCGCAATCCGGAGGGCTGAGGCTGGAGGAGTCCGGGCGCGCCCTGCTTCACCGACGCCTGGAGGCCGCCTCCCGCCGGGCTCGAGCGGAGCGCCGGCCGGTGCTGGCCGCGGTCACGGTGCCGGTGCCGGCGGAGACGGACCTGTCCGCCGCAGTGCTCGGCTCGCGCGGGTCAACGGACGCGGTCTTCTGCCTCGAGCAGCCCGCGCGCGGGGGGTTCGTGCTCGCGGGCCTCGGTGCGGCGACCGTCATCTGCGCCCACGGCC
>JACCZP010000051.1 GCA_013695885.1 Thermoleophilaceae bacterium
TCGGCGCCGCGGCGCACCCCCTCGCGGTCGACCCCGGCCGCGAAGCTCGGGGCCTTCAGCTTCTTCTTCACCGACTTGGGCGTCAGCCCGTGGATGCCGTCCGGGCGCACCCGCGCGCAGGCGGCCACGAAGCCCGAGAGCTCGTCCACCGCGTAGAGCGCGCGGGCGAGCGGCGTGCGCCGGGGCACGCCCAGGTATTCGGCGTGACCCTCGATGGCCTCGATCACGTCCTCGGGGTACCCGCGGCGGCGGAGCTCCTCCACGGCCACGCGAGGGTGGCCGGTCGCGAGGTCCGGATAGCGCTCGTAGTCGAGGTCGTGCAGGATCCCGGTGGCCGCCCAGCGTTCCTCGTCCTCGCCGAGCAGGCGGGCGTAGGCGCGCATGCCGGCCTCCACGGCGAGCACGTGGGCGCGCAGCGACTCCGAGGCCGTCCACTCGGTGAACAGGGCCCAGGCCGCATCGCGGGAGACCGCGGTGTCGGGCACGGGCTCAAGCTACCGCAGGGTGGTCCAGGCCACCCGGGGGAGGGCTTCGGCCCGCGCGCTCGAACCTCCGTGGCAATGGCCTCCGCTACCCTTGCGCCGCCGCTCGGAGCCACGAGTTGGGCGGCCGCTCGCATGGAGAAGTTCGTCATCGAAGGCGGCTACCCGCTGTCGGGCACCATCACCCCGGCGGGCAACAAGAACGCGGCGCTGCCCGCCCTGGCCGCGTGCCTTCTCACCGACGAGGAGCTCGTGGTGCGCAACGTGCCGCGCATCCGCGACGTGGACGCGATGCTCGGCCTCCTCGCCGGGCTCGGCGTGCGGGTGGAGTGGCGCGAGGACAACGTGGTCGCGCTGCGTGCCGCCGACCTCGAGGATGCCGCGCCCGACGCCGTGCTGGCCGAGCGGATACGCGCGTCGTTCCTCCTCGCCGGTCCCCTCCTCGCCCGTCTCGGCCGCGCCGAGATGCCCGCGCCCGGGGGCGACGTGATCGGCCGCCGCCGCCTCGATCCCCATCTCGATGCCTTCCGCGCGCTCGGCGCCGTGGTCGAGCCCGCGCGCCGCTCGTGGCGCCTCGCGGCCCCGCAGGGGCTCCGGGCCTGCGACTTCTTCATGGACGAGCCCTCCGTGATGGGCACCGAGAACGCGCTGATGGCGGCGGCGCTCACTCCCGGGACGACGGTCATCCACAACGCCGCGTCCGAGCCCCACGTCCAGGACCTCGCGCGGATGCTGCTCCAGATGGGCGCGCGGATCGACGGGATCGGCTCGAACGTGCTGATCGTCGAGGGTCGCGACCGCCTCTCGGGCGCGGACTACTCGATCGGACCCGACTACCTGGAGGTGGCCTCCTTCGCGGCGCTCGCCGCCGTCACGGGCGGGGAACTGCGCATCCGCGACACCAACCCCGCCGACCTGCGCATGACCTGCCTCGTGTTCGAGCGCCTCGGATGCCGCGTGCACTTCGACGGCGACGACCTGGTGGTACCGCCGAAGCAGGAGCTCCGGATCCGCGACGACGAGGGCGACGCCGTGTCGAAGGTCGAGGACGGCCCGTGGCCCGCCTTCCCGGCCGACCTGACGTCGATAGCCCTGGCTCTCGCGACCCAGGCCGAGGGCATGGTCATGATCTTCGAGAAGATGTTCGAGAACCGCCTCTTCTTCGTGGACAAGCTCATCTCCATGGGCGCTCGCGTCATCCTCTGCGACCCCCACCGCGCCGTGGTCTCCGGGCCACGGCGTCTTCACGGAGAGCGCATGGAGAGCCCGGACATCCGGGCCGGGATGGCCCTGCTCATCGCGGCCCTGTGCGCGGACGGCACCTCGGAGATCGGCAACATCCGCCAGATCGACCGCGGCTACGAGCGGATCGACGAGCGCCTGCGTGGGCTCGGCGCCCGGATCGAGCGCGTGGCCGTCGAGCGCGTCCCGGCCTGATTCCGAGGTGACGGCGCTCGGCCGCCGAGTGCCGGGGAGCCGGCGATGATCCACCGGACCCCCGGGGGCACGCGCGACGTGCTTCCCGACGAGATGCGCGAGCTGCGCGGGCTCTCGTCCCATCTGCGAGCCACCTTCGAGGAGGCCGGCTACGGGGAGGTACGGACGCCCTCGGTCGAGTACGAGGATGTCCTGCGCCGGGGCGACGAGCGCTCGGCCGGCGCCGGCTACCGGGTGTTCGACGAGCGTGGCGAGGTGCTGGTGCTGCGCTCGGACATGACCATCCCGATCGCCCGGATGGTGGCCTCGCGATTTCCCGAGGCCTCCACGCCGCTGCGGCTCTCCTACTTCGCGCACGCCTATCGCGCCGTCGAGCCCCAGAGCGGACGCCCGCGCGAGGTGCTGCAGGCCGGGATCGAGCTGATCGGTGAGCCGGCGCCCGAGGGCGAGGCCGAGGTCGTGGGCCTGATGCTCTCCGGCCTCGAGCGCGCCGGTCTCGCCCGCCATCGGGTGGCCATCGGAGACGGGTCGCTCTACCGGATGCTGCTCGACCACCTGGGCGTCGCTCCCGAGGCGCGGACCGCGCTGCTCGAGCGTCTCACCCGCAGGGACCTGGTCGGCCTCGAGGCCCTGCTCGCCCGTCTCGATCTCGACGCGGGCGAGCGGGAGGCCCTGACGGTGCTGCCCACGCTGCGGGGAGGGCGCGAGGTGATAGAGACCGCTCGCCGCGCGCTGGGCAAGGGCCTCGCGCCCGCGGTCGATGCCCTCGACCGACTGACCGGGTGCGTCGAGCTGCTCGCCGGCGGTCACGCCGCCGCGCGCGTGATCGTTGATCTCGGCCTGGCCCGCGAGCTCGGGTACTACACCGGAGCGGTGTTCGAGCTCTACGACCCGGCGGTGGGCTTCGCCATCGGCGGCGGCGGCCGCTACGACGAGCTGCTGGGGCGGTTCGGGCGGGGCCTGCCGGCCTGCGGGATCGTCGTTGACCTCCAGCGCGTTCACGTGGCCCAGGCGGAGGAGGAGAGGCTCGCGTGACACCGTCGGGAGACACTCCCCCGGTCCGTCCCGGCGACGTGCGCGACGGCGCCGGCGTACCCGAGCCGGCGGCGGGGCACACCGGCGCCCGCCTGGCGGCCGAGCGGCCGGAGCTCGTGATCGCTGTGCCCCGCGGCGCCCTCCTGGCCGACACGCTCGACGTGCTCGATCGGCTCGGCATCGACACCACGGAGGTCAGGGAGAACGACCGGCGCCTCCTGTTCGCCGAGGCCGGGATCGTGACCATGCGCCCGAGCGACGTGCCGACCTACGTGGAGCACGGCGCCGCCGATGTCGGCATCACCGGCAAGGACGTGCTCCTCGAGCAGCCCGACCGCGAGGTCTATGAGTTGCTCGACCTGCACTACGGCCACTGCCGGATGATCGTCGCCCAGCCGGAGGGCGCCGACCCCCTCGAGCGCTCGATGCGCCGCCTCGGGGCGGTGCGCGTGGCCACCAAGTACCCGCGGATCGCCCGCGGCCACTTCGCCGCCACCGGCCGTCAGGCCGAGATCGTCGAGGTCAAGGGCTCGGTCGAGCTCGCCCCGCTCACCGGCCTCGTCGACGCGATCGTGGACCTGACGGCGAGTGGCCGCACGCTCGCCGAGAACCGCTTGGCCGAGCGCGAGGAGATCGCGGTATGCACCGCGCGTCTGATCGCCAATCCGGCCGCCCACAAGCTGAAGGCGGCCGCCGTGGACGATCTGGTGGCACGCCTGCGCGCCGCCGTCCCGCGATGAGGTTCGAGCGCTTCGGCCCGGGCACGACGGCGGCGGAGATCCGCTCGCTCTCGCCGCCGGCCGGCGGAGTGGAGGACGCGGTGCGGACCATCCTCGCCGAGGTCCGGACCGGGGGCGACGCGGCCGTCGAGAGCCTGACCGCGCGGTTCGACCACGCCGAGGTCCCGTCTGAGGAGCTGCGGGTGCCTGCGCCCGAGCTCGAGGCTGCGGTGGGCACGGTCGAGCCTGCGGTGCTCGAGGCGCTGCTCACCGCCCGCGCGAACGTGCGCGCGGTGGCGAGCGCGACGCGACGCGAGCCCGTGACCGTCGATCTCCCCGAGGGCCAGCGCGTCGAGCTGGTCGAGGTAGCCGTCCGGCGGGCGGGCGCCTACGTGCCCGGCGGGCGTGCGCCCTATCCCTCGTCGGTGGTCATGTGCGCGGAGACCGCGTGGGCCGCGGGCGTGGAGGAAGTGGCGGTGTGCGCGCCGCCGGGCCCCGGAGGTCGGGCGCACCCGACGATCCTGGCCGCCTGTCACGTGTGCGGGGTCACCGAGGTCTACCGGATGGGCGGAGCTCAGGCGGTCGCCGCGCTCGCGTTCGGGACGGAGACGGTCTCCGCCGTGGACGTGATCGTGGGCCCGGGAAGCCCATGGGTCCAGGAGGCCAAGCGACAGGTGTCCCACCTGGTGGGCATCGACTCGCTGGCCGGGCCGAGCGAGCTGGTGGTGGTGGCGAGCGCGGGGGCCGACCCCGACCTCGTCGCACTCGACCTCCTGGCTCAGGCCGAGCACGGGCCCGACTCGCCGCTGGCGGTGATCTCCGACGACGAGCAGTTGCTCGGCCGGGTGGAGGATGCGGTGCGCCGGCGCCTCGACGGCGAGGACGGCGGGGCGGCGCCCACGGCGGCCGACGCTTCGCTGGCCCTCGTGCGCGCGCCGTCTGTCCCCCTTGCCGTCGAGCTGGCCGACCGGATCGCGCCCGAGCACCTCGAGCTCCAGGGCGCCGAGGCCGAGGCCCTCGCCGACCGTGTGCGCTCCGCGGGCTGCCTCTTCGTGGGTCGCGACGCGGGCACGGCGTTCGGGGACTATGTGGCCGGCTCCAACCACGTGATCCCCACCGGGGGGGCGGCGCGGTTCCAGAGCGCGCTCGGTCCGGCGACCTTCCGGCGGCGGATGGCGCGGGTATCGTTGCCTGCCGGCGCGGCCGCCCGCCTGGCCCCGGCCGGAGCCGCCCTCGCCGAGGCCGAGGGCTTCCCCCTCCACGGCGAGTCGATGAGAGGACGCGCATGAGCCGCACCGCCGAGATCGCCCGCCGCACCGGCGAGACCGACGTCCGGGTGACCCTCGGCCTCGACGGGACGGGCGCCGGGACCCGCGCCACGGGAGTCGGCTTCTTCGACCACATGCTCGACCTGCTGGCGCGCCATGGGCGGTTGGACCTTGCCGTCGAGGCGCGCGGCGACCTCGACACCGGTCCCCACCACACGGTCGAGGACGTGGGCATCGTCCTCGGAGAGGCGCTCGACGCGGCGCTCGGCGAGCGCTCGGGGATCGCGCGCTACGGCGAGGCCCGGGTGCCGATGGACGAGGCCCGCGCGGCGGCGGCCATCGACGTCTCGGGGCGGGGACTGGCTGTGGTGGGGCCGCGGCTGCGCGAGCTCGCGGTCACGGGCTTCCGGGGGGAGCACGCCGAGGAGTTCGTACGGGCCGTGGCGGGCCGGGGGCGGTTCACCCTCCACCTCGACGTCGAGGCCGGGACCAACCACCACCACATGATCGAGGCGGCGTTCAAGGCCTTCGCACGGGCCCTGCGCGCGGCGGTGGCCATCGACCCGACCGAGTCCGGCGTGCCCTCGACCAAGGGCGTGCTGTGAGCCCGGGCGGTGCCCTCGACGCCGGCGCCCCGAACGCGGCGCCCGCCCCCCGCATCGCCGTCCTCGACTACGGCATGGGGAACATCCGCTCCGCGGAGAAGGCCCTGCTGCGCCTCGGGGCGCGCGCGGAGATCACCAGCGACCTCGAGCGCGCCCGCCGCGCCGACGGCTTGGTGCTACCCGGCGACGGCGCCTTCCCCAAGGCGGTGGCCGGCATCCGCGCGCTTGGCCTCGACCGCGTGCTGGCCGATCGCGTGGACGAGGGCGTGCCTGTGCTCGGCATCTGCATCGGCATGCAGGTGCTGTTCGACGGCTCGGAGGAGCTCGGCGGCGCCGAGGGGCTCGGAGTGCTGGCCGGGCGGGTGCGAGCGCTGAAGGCGCCGGGGCTCAAGCTGCCGCACATCGGCTGGGCGCCCGTCGAGTGGCGGCGCCCCTCCCCACTTTGCGCGGGGCTCGGTCCGTCCACCACGCTCTTCCACGTCCACTCCTTCGCGCCCCACCCTGCGGACCCCGGAGACGTGGTCGGCGTGGCCGAGCACGGCCACCCGTTCTGCTCGGCGGTGGAGCGCGGCCCGGTGTGGGGCGTGCAGTTCCATCCCGAGAAGTCGAGCGCCGAGGGACTGGCGCTGCTCGGCAACTTCGTGGCGCGCTGCGCGGCGGGGGCGGGCGCCGGGTCGCCGGGGGCGGAGGGGGGCACGACGCGTCGCCAGCCCAGCGCTGCGTGATCCTCCTACCGGCCATCGACATACGTGGCGGGCGGGCGGTGCGCCTGGAGCGCGGCGACTTCGACCGCGAGACCGTCTACGGGGACGACCCGCTCGAGGCGGCCCGCGCGTGGATCGACGAGGGCGCCCGGGCGCTCCACGTAGTCGATCTCGACGGTGCGCGCGAAGGAGTGCCGCGCTCGTTGGGGTACCTCGAGCGGATCGCCCGCCTGGGCGTCGAGGTGGAGTACGGGGGCGGGCTGCGCTCGTTCGAGGGCGTGCGCGACGCGTTGGCGGCCGGGGCGGGGAGAGTCATCCTCGGCACCGCGGCGTTTCGCGACCCGGAGCTCCTCGACCTCGCGCTCGAGGCTTTCGGCGCGCAGGTGGCGGTGGGCGTCGACGTCCGTGGCGGCCGTGTGTCGGTCGCGGGGTGGACCGAGGAGGCGGCGATGTCCGGGGAGGAGGCGATCGCCGCGATGCAGGCCCGCGGCGTCGGGACCGTGCTCTACACGAGCGTCGACCGCGACGGCATGCTCGGGGGCCCCGACCTCGACGAGGTGCGGCGGGTCTCCGCCGCGGTCGAGGGCCGCTTCCTGTACTCCGGGGGGATCGCCTCGGTGGCGGACCTCGAGGCACTGCGGGCGCTCGACCTCTCCAACCTCGTGGGAGTGATCAGCGGCAAGGCCCTGTACGAGCGGCGCTTCACGGTGGCGGAGGGCCAGGCGGCGCTCGGGTAGGGCTAGCAGTAGGGACGGCCGCTCATCCGCCGACTCGGTTCGGGCAGTTCTCGATGACGTCCGTTCGGGCCTCCGCCGCCCCTACCGGCCCAGCGCTTCGAGCCGACAGAAGTCTCATGAACAACGACGCCAATCACCAGAGGGGGACCTGATTCATGCTGATCATCGCCGGCTGCCTGGAAGTGCTAACCGCATCGGGGACGGCGGGCCGCTTCGGTCGGCGTCATCCCGACCCGCGCCAGCGACCGACGAGGCGACGCGAGGGGTCCTTCGGTCCAACTCTGCCAGCATCTCCGACCGTGATCGCGCATGCCCGGAAGCCCGTCACCTGACCGTGGCGCTCACCCGCGTCATCCCCTGCCTCGACGTCAAGGACGGTCGCGTGGTGAAGGGCACGCGCTTCGTCGGCCTGCGCGACGCCGGCGACCCCGTGGAGCTGGCCGCACGCTACGAGGCCGAGGGCGGGGACGAGATCGTCTTCCTGGACATCACGGCCTCGAGCGACAAGCGCGAGACCATCGTCGACCTGGCGCGGCGTACCGCGGACGAGGTGTTCGTGCCGTTCACGATCGGTGGTGGGGTGCGCTCGGTGCGCGACGCCCAGGCCGTGCTCGACGCCGGCGCCGACAAGGTCTCAATCAACTCCGCGGCGGTGGCGCGGCCGGACCTGCTCGAGGAGGTCGCCGGCGTGCTCGGCGCACAGGCGGTGGTGCTGGGCATCGACGCCCACCGCACCGTCGAGGGATACGAGGTCTTCGTCGACGGCGGCCGCACCCCGACCGGCCGCGACGCGGTGGCCTGGGCCCGCGAGGGGGTCGAGCGCGGAGCGGGCGAGATCCTGCTCACGAGCATGGACCGCGACGGCACCGAGGACGGCTACGAGCTGGAGCTGACCCGCCTGGTGTCGGAGGCGGTCGGGGTGCCGGTGATCGCCTCCGGCGGAGCCGGACGGCCCGACCACCTGGTCGAGGCCGTCGAGCAGGGCCATGCCGACGCCGTCCTCTGCGCCTCGATCTTCCACTACGGCCAGTACTCGGTGGGGGAGGCCAAGGCGCGGATGCGCGAGGCCGGGATCGCGGTGCGGTGACCACCAGTCCGGGAACGTCCACGGCATGAGCGGCCCTCCCGGCGACCTCGTCGCCCGACTGAGGGCGCTCCCCGGGATGTCGCTCCTGCTCCCGGCGCTCGACGGGCTGGCGCCCGCCCATCTCGTCGGGGGCGCCGTCCGCGATCTGCTCCGCGGCGAGCGGTCGGTGGACCTCGATCTTTGCACCGAGCACGACGCCCACGAGCTGGCGGGTGCACTGGCCGAGCGGCTCGGGGGCACCGACCGCCGGCACGAGCGCTTCGCCACGGCGACGGTCAGCGCCCGCGACCTCGAGATCGACGTCGCCCGGACCCGGCGCGAGCGCTATCCACGCCCCGGCGCCCTGCCCGAGGTCGAGCCCGCGCCGCTGGCCGAGGATCTCGGCCGCCGGGACTTCACGGTCAACGCGATGGCCCTCGGCCTGTCGGGCGAGGAGCTCGGCCGGCTGCGGGACCCACTCGGGGGAAGCGAGGATCTGTCCGCCGCCAGGATTCGGGTACTGCACGAGCGCTCCTTCCTCGACGATCCCACGCGCCTGCTGCGTGCCGTGCGCTACGAGGTCCGTCTCGGGGCGCGTATGGACGCCGAGACCGAGCGCCTCGTCCGGGAGGCCGTGAACGCTCGGGCGCTCGACACCGTCTCGGGACCGCGCGTGCGCGACGAGCTTCTCGACCTCCTGGCCGAGGCCGAGGTCCCCGACGCCGTGGCCCGTCTCGACGAGCTCGGGCTCGACCGTGCCCTTCATCCCGCGCTCGAGGCCGACGCCTCGCTCGCGGCCGGCGCGGCGCTCGCCGCCCTCGAGACGGGTGCCGATCGCGTGCTCGCCGTGCTCGCCGCCCTCGTCAGCCGCTCACCCGAGCAGCTCAGGCCCTGGATCGATCGCCTCGGCCTGCGTGCCGCGGTCCGCGACCGCGTGATGCGCGCGGCGCGGTCGGGCCCGGCGCTGACCGAGGCGCTCGCCGTGGAGCGCTCGCCCTCTCAGCTGCACGAGCTCCTCCGGGGCGAGCCGGCCGAGGCCCTGGCCCTGGCGCTCGCGCTCGGCGCCCCGGCCCCGCCCGTGCTCCGGTACGTCGCCGACCTCCGCGAGGTCCGGCTCGAAGTGACCGGCGCCGAGCTGATCGACGCCGGAGTCCCGCCGTCGCCGGCTCTCGGACGCGCGCTCGAGGAGACCCTGCGGCGCAAGCTCGACGGCGAGGTGTCCGGGCACGAGGAGGAGCTCCGACTTGCGCTCGAGCTGGCCGGTGGAGCGCAGCGGTGAGCGTCGAGGACGCTCCCGGCGCTGCGGTGGCCGGCCCGGAGCCGATCGAGGTCGACATGCCCGGCGCCCGCGTGGCCTTCTCGACGCGTCGCGGCGGCGTCAGCGTCGGCCCCTACGAGTCGCTCAACCTCGGGATCCTCACCGATGACGACCCCGAGCGGGTGACCCGGAACCGCCGCCGGCTGGCCGCGGCGGCGGGCCTGGCGCCGGATCGGGTGGCGATGGGCTGGCAGGTGCACGAGGCCGGCGTGCGCGAGTGGGAGGCACCGCCGCAGGACGGCGCGTTCGCCGCTCCCGGAGGATCCCGCCCCCGGGTGGACGCTCACACCACGCGCGCTCCCGGACTCGGCCTGCTCGTGCTCGCCGCCGACTGCCTGCCGGTGGCGCTGGCATCTCACGGCCGCGTCGCGATGGTCCACGCCGGGTGGCGCGGCCTGTCCGCGGGCGTCATCGAGCGGACGCTCGAGTATTTCGAGGAGACGCCGGCGGCGGTGCTCGGCCCCGCGATCGCCCGCTGCTGCTACGAGGTCGGGCCCGAGGTGCTGGGCGCCTTCGCCGACGTGCCCGGCGCGGCCTCGGGCCGCATGCTCGACCTCAAGATCGTCGCGCGGGCGCGGCTGGCCGCCGCCGGTGTCGAGCAGGTGGAGGACGTCGCACTCTGCACCTCCTGCCGCCCCGAGCTGTTCTTCTCGCACCGCCGCGACGGCGGCCTGACCGGCCGGCAGGGAGGGATCGTGTGGCGGAGGTGAGGGGCAGCGTGGCCGAGCTCGACCCGCGGCGGGTGCGGACGAACCTGGAGCGGGTGCGCGAGCGCATCGCCGCGGCCGGCGGCGACCCCGACGCCGTGGAGATATGTGCGGCCGTCAAGTACGTACCCGCCACGGAGCTCGGGGCGCTGGCCGAGGGCGGAGTGGCGCTGGTGGGGGAGAACCGGGTGCAGGATCTGCTCGAGAAGCGTGCCCGGTACGCCGAGCGCTTCGAGTGGGACTTCATCGGGAACCTCCAGAGCCGCAAGGTGCGCGAGGTGGCACCCGTGGTGCGCCTCATCCACTCCGTGGCCTCCGACTCGGCCCTGCGGGCCCTCGAGCGCCACCTCGCGCGCGAGGTGCTCGTGCAGGTGAACGTGGCCGGGGAGGCCTCGAAGGGCGGGGTGGCGCCGGAGGCGCTCGGCGACTTCATCGCCCGCTGCCCGGTCCCGGTCGGCGGCCTGGCCACCATGCCGCCCGCGGCCGAGCGCCCTGAGGAGAACCGCCGTCACTTCGCCCGCCTGGCCGATCTCGCCGCCGAGCACGGGCTGGGGCGCCTCTCGATGGGCACGTCTCAGGACTTCGAGGTGGCCGTGGCCGAGGGGGCGACGATCGTGCGCCTGGGGAGCGTGCTGTACGCGTGAGGACCAGCGGCCGGCGGCCAGTCAGTCGTCCAGGAAAGCCGCGATCCGCCGCGAGAGCTGTGCGCCCTGCCACGCCAGCGGCGACTCTCCCTCGTCCTCAACGGCGAGCTCGGCGCGCGGCAGGTGCTCCGCCCAGCTCTCCGCGACCCTCAGCGGGTGGCCGGGGTCGGCGCCGTCGTGGCTCCCCACCACCAGGGAGGGCAGCTCGATCCCGTCGAGGGCGTCGAGGCCGTCGAAAGCCGGCGAGCGCGGCACGACGGTCATCGCGTCGGCCACGGCCTGGATGTCGCGGTGGCGCCCGAGGCGCTGGCGGGTGAAGGTCTCGACCGTCTCCCGGTACTTCGCGTCCAGCGTGGGGCGGTAGGCGTCGAGGAAGCCGTCGACGCCGCCGAGGCGCAGGCCGGCCGCCAGGGAGTCCCAGGCGGCGAGGTCGTCGGCGTCCGAAGGATGGCCGGGATACCCCGGGGTGACGAGCACCAGCGCCTCCACGCGCTCCGGCTGCTCGAGCGCGAGAGCGACCGCAGTGTGGGCGCCCATCGAGCCCCCGATCAGCACGGCGCGCTCGACCCCGCGGCCGTCGAGCACCGCGCGCAGGTCGGCCGTCAGATCCTCGTACGCGTAGGCGTCGGGATCCTCGGGGGAAGTCGACTCGCCGTGGCCACGGGCGTCGTAGGCGATCACCCGGCGGCCCGAGCGCTCGAGCGAGCGCGAACCGTGCAACACGTAGCGGCGCGTCGCGGTCAGCCCGTGGAGGAGCACCACGGCCGGGCCCTCGCCGGCCTCCTCGCCGGCCAGTGACACACCGGCGGACTCGATGTCGAAGCTCTCGCTCGTGACTGCTCCCGTCGTTCGTCTCCCCGCACGGCCACCCGCCGTAGAGCGCCGCGCGAGCCTGTAAGTTGTCAACCGGACGCCGGAAGGATCGCGTCCCGGTCCGGCGAACAAGGCCCCAGCATGGCGTTCCGCGACACCTGGCACCGCACGCTCGTCTATTTCGGCCTGGCCGAGGACGATCGCTGGAACGAGGAGGACGAGGAAGGCGCTCCCGCTCAGGAGCCCGAGTCACAGCTCGAGGACCGCTACCGCGACCGGCCGAACGTGCGCCGCCTCCAGAGCCGCCGCCGGCGCGACGAGATCGACGAGATCTTCGCCGACGACTCGGGGAGCGCCGCCTCCTCGTCGCGGTCCACGCGCACGCTGCGCCCCGTCCAGAGCAACGGCCGCGCCGACCTGTCGGTGCACCTCGTCGTGCCCAAGTCCTTCAACGACGCCCAGCAGGTGGCCGACCAGTTCAAGGACGCGGTGCCGGTGATCCTGAACCTCCAGGGCACCGAGAACGACCTCGCAAAGCGCATGATCGACTTCGCCTCCGGTCTCACCTATGCGCTCGACGGGGGGATGCAGCGGATCGCCGACAAGGTGTTCCTGCTCACGCCACGCAACGTCGTGGTCTCCGCCGAGGAGCGGGCGCGGCTCATCGAGAAGGGCTTCTTCAACCAGTCCTGAGCCGTCGGCGCAGCCTCGCGGTCCGGCCCCGACCCCGCACCTATCCTCCGCACTCATGCGGATCGGCGTCATCGGGGCCGGGAACATGGCTGCGGCCCTGGTGCGCGGTCTCGGTGAGCCCGTTCTCGTGGCCGACCCCGTCGCTGAGCGGGCCGCGTCCCTGGCGGCGGAGACCGGGGGCGAGGCGCTCGAGGCGAACGCATACGTGGCCGATCGCGCCGACGTCGTGGTGCTCTGCCACAAGCCCGCTCAGCTCGAGGAGGTGGCCGAGGGGCTGGCCGGCCGGGCCAGGGTCGTGGTCTCGCTGCTCGGAGGCAGGAGCCTCTTCGATCTCGAGCGGGCCTACCCGGGCATACCGGTGTACCGCTTCATGCCGAACGTGGCCGCGGAGGTGGGCCGCGCGGTGCTCTGCTACGCCCCTGGGTCCCGGGCGCCCGAGGGGCCCGAGGCCGAGGTGCTCGAGCTCTTCGGCCGTGTGGGCACCGTGGTCGCGGTGCCCGAGGCCCAGATGGAGGTGGCCACCGCGCTCGCGGGTTGCGCGCCCGCCTTCCACGCGCTGGTGGTCGAGGCGCTCGTAGACGCCGGCGTGGGCCACGGCCTCGCCCCCGAGGACGCGACGCGCATGGTCGTGGGCGCGATGGCCGGCGCGGCGGCGCTCATGGACGAGGGCGGGCTCGACCCCAAGGAGGTCCGCCGGCGCGTGACCTCGCCGGGTGGATCGACGGCCCGTGGCCTGGTCGCCCTCGAGCGCGGAGGACTGAGGGCCGCTTTCCAGGACGCCGTCGACGCCGTGGTCCGCGGTGGCGCGCCCCCTGCCGGCCGGCCATGACCGACTACCTCCTCCTCGCCGTCGGCCGTCTCGAGGTGGCCCGGTACGTGCAGACGCTGGTGACGGTCTACTCGATCCTGATCATCGCCCGGATCATCATGTCCTACTTCACGCGCATCCCGTACAACCGGATCCTGCGCGCCGTCCTCGACTTCGTGACCGAGGTCACCGACCCCTACCTCGGCCTCTTCCGCCGCTTCATCCCCCCGGTCCGTCTCGGGGCCATCGCCCTCGACATCACCCCGATCATCGCCCTGCTGGTTCTCGGGATCGTAGGCAACATCGTCGTCAACATCATCGCTCCCTAGACGATGGACCGCTGTATCCCGATCAGGTGACCGCAGGGCCGCCCCGGTAAGTAGAGGCGCCGGCCCCGTGTCCCCGCGCGCGAGCGCCCTGGCCCGAGCGGCCGCCGTCATGGGCGTCGTCGTCGCCCTCGACCAGGTGACCAAGCAGGTCGCCCTCTCACGCCTCTACCCCGGGGAGGCGGTGAACGTGTTCTTCGCGATCGACCTGAACCTGGTCCGCAACCGGGGCGTGGCCTTCGGGGTGGCCTCCGAGGGCGGGGTGCTGATCATCGTCCTGATCGCCGCGGCGCTCGTCCTCCTCGGCGCGTACTTCCTCCGCCACGCCACGCGTCCCGGTATGTGGCTGCCCATCGGCGCGATCTTCGGCGGCGCGCTCGGCAACCTCGCCGACCGCGCGCGGGAGGGGTCGGTCATCGACTTCGTCGACCCGGCCTTCTGGCCGGCGTTCAACCTCGCGGACAGCGCGATCGTGCTCGGCGTGCTGGGCCTGCTCTACGTGCTCGAGCCGGATCCGAGCCCGGCGGGCCGCCCCGAGCCCGGATGAGCGCCGGGGCGCTCGAGTTCCTCACGACCGGCGACGACGACGGCCGGCGGCTCGACCAGGCGCTCGCCGTCCGGGCCGAGGTCGGCTCCCGCGCGGCGGCGGAGCGGCTCATCGAGCAAGGGCACGTGCTCGTCGACGGGCGCCCTCAGCGCAAGCGCCACCGGCTCAGCGCCGGCGAGCGGGTGGTCGTGCGTCTCGAGCCACGCCTGCCCGCCCCCGGGGACGTCGCCGCGGGAGAGGGAGTGCCGTACTCGGTCGCGTTCGAGGACGAGCACGTGATCGTGGTCGACAAGCCGGCCGGGGTGGTGGTGCACCCTGCGCCGGGGCATCCGACCGGCACGCTGGCCCAGGCCCTGGCCGGCCGCGCCGCCGGGGGCGCCGAGCCGTGGCGCCCCGGCATCGTGCATCGCCTCGACCGCGACACCTCGGGGCTCCTGGTGGTGGCCAAGTCGGACGCCGTCCACCGGCGCCTCCAGGACGCCCTGCGGGAGCGGACCGTCGCCCGCGAGTACCTGGCCCTGGTCGAGGGTCGCCCCCCGACCGCCACCGGCACGGTGGAGGCCGCGATCGGCCGCGACCGGGCCGACCCCACCCTCGTGTCCCTGCGCACCGACCGTCCGCGTGCGGCCCGCACCCACTTCGCGGTCGAGGAGGCGCTCGCGGGCGCGTCGCTCCTGCGCGTCCACCTCGACACCGGGCGCACCCACCAGGTGCGGGTGCACCTGGCGTCGATCGGACATCCGGTGTGTGGGGACCCCCGCTACGGCGGAAGCCGCTGCGGCACCGAGCTCGGGCTCGAACGTCAGTTCCTCCACGCCGCGCGCCTGTGCTTCGACCACCCGGTGCTCGGCACGGCGGTCGACGTCTCCTCGAGGCTCCCCCCGGACCTGGCGGCGGCGCTCGAGGCCGCCCGCGCGGGCACCGCCTCCCGGCCGCGCTCGCCATCCTGAGCCTCGCCCACGGCGCGCTGCGGGCGCCGGGCCTATGCTCTCCGGCGGTGTCCGAATCGGGCACCGCACACCAACCGCATGCACCCCCGCCGCGCGCGACGCGGCCCTGCCCGGAGGCGACCTCGCCGCCCGGGTCCGCGCACCGGCCGGCGGGGAGCCACCGACGCACACGAAAAGGGAGCCCCAGTGACCGACGTAGGCATCAGAGAGCTGCTGGAGGCCGGCGTCCATTTCGGCCACCAGACCCGACGATGGAACCCGAAGATGCGCCGCTTCCTGTTCGGGGAGCGCGCCGGGATCCACATCATCGACCTCCAGAAGACGGCCCGGCTGCTCGAGAACGCGCAGACCTTCGCCGCTGCGATCGCCGGCCGGGGAGGCACGGTGCTCTTCGTCGGCACCAAGAAGCAGGCGCGGGACACGATCCGCGACGCCGCCCTTGCCGCGGGGATGCCCTACATCGACAAGCGCTGGCTCGGCGGCCTGCTGACCAACTTCCAGACCATCTCCAGCCGGATCAAGCGCCTGCACGAGCTCACGGACTGGACCGAGAGTGGAACGCTCGATCTCCTCCCCACCCGCGAGCGCATCAAGGCGATGGCCGAGCGCGACAAGCTCGAGACCAACCTCGGCGGCGTGCGGGACATGCAGCGCGTGCCCGACGCGATGTTCGTGGTCGACCTGAAGACCGAGGTCATCGCCGTGCGCGAGGCCCAGCGGCTGAAGATCCCGATCATCGGCCTGGTGGATTCGAACGTCGACCCCGATCCGGTCGACTTCCCGGTCCCCGGCAACGACGACGCCATCCGTTCCTGCCGGGTGATCATCGAGGCCATCGGTGGGGTCGTGGGCGAGGAGCGCACGCGCTTCCGCGAGGAGGAGGAGCGCGCGCGACTCGAGGCCGAGGAGCAGGCCCGTCGTGAGGCCGAGGAGCAGGCGCGCCGACAGGCCGAGGAGGAGGCCCGTCGCGAGGCCGCCGAGGCCGCCCAGGCCGCCGAACGAGAGGCCGCCGAGGCCGCGGCGGCCGCACAGCAGCCCGGACCCTCGCCCAACCCCTCCGAGGAGGTCTCCTAGTGGCCACCATCACCGCCGCGGACGTCAAGGCGCTGCGAGAGCGCACCGGAGCGGGGATGATGGACTGCAAGCGCGCGCTCGAGGAGTCCTCGGGCGACGCGGAGATGGCCGTTGACCTCCTACGCGTGAAGGGCCAGGCGCAGGCCGCGAAGCGCGGGGCGCGGGCAGCGTCGGAGGGTGTGGTCGAGTCCTACATCCACGCCAACGGCAAGATCGGGGTGATCGTCGAGATCGACTGCGAGACCGACTTCGTGGCCCGCAACGAGGACTTCCGCGCGTTCGCGCGCGACGTCGCCCTCCACGTCGCCGCCGCCGCCCCGCTCGTGGTCGCCGAGGAGGACGTCCCCGAGGAGACCCGCCAGGCCGAGCTGCGCATCTTCGAGGAGCAGGCCCTGGACAAGCCCGAGAACGTACGGGGGCGCATCGCCGATGGCCGCCTCAAGAAGTGGCTCGACGAGATCGTGCTCCTCAACCAACCGCACGTGAACGGCGAGAAGCACGAGGGCAGGACCATCGAGGAGCTGCGTGCGCAGGCGGCGTCGAAGACCGGCGAGAACGTGGTCGTGCGGCGCTTCTCCCGCTTCGCGGTGGGGGAGGAGTAGGAGGAGGTGGACGCCGGCGGCGCGAGCGACGCGCCCTCCGTCCCGGCCCCGGCGGCGACCGTCCTTCCGGCGCCGTCCGGCGGCGCCCCCGCCTTTCGCCGGGTGCTGCTCAAGCTCTCCGGCGAGGCCCTGCTCGGGGACCTCGAGTACGGGGCGGACCGCGACCGCATCGCGGCGATCGCCGAGCGCATCCACGCGGTCTCCACCATGGGGGTCGAGATCGCCGTCGTGGTCGGCGGCGGGAACATCTACCGCGGGCTGGCGGGAGCGGCGGCCGGCATGGCCGATCGCGCGACGGGCGACTACATGGGGATGCTCGCCACCGTCCTCAACGCGCTGCCGCTCCAGGACGCGCTCGAGAAGCGTGGCACCCGCACGCGGGTGCAGTCGGCCATCACGATCTCCGAGGTGGCGGAGCCCTATATCCGCCGCCGGGCCATGCGCCACCTCGAGAAGGGCCGCGTCGTGATCTTCGCGGCCGGCACCGGCAACCCGTTCTTCACCACCGACACCGCGGCCGCCCTGCGGGCGCTCGAGATCCGCGCCGAGGCCATCCTCATGGCCAAGAACGGAGTGGATGGGGTCTTCGACGCCGATCCCCGCACCAACCCCGACGCCACCTTCCTCCCCGAGATCACCCACCGCGAGGCCATGGAGCGGCGCCTCGAGGTCATGGACTCGACGGCGCTGTCGCTGTGCATGGACAACGGCCTGCCCATCCACGTCTTCAACATGGACGACGAGCGCAACATCGACCGGATAGTGTCCGGCGAGCGCGTGGGCACGGTGGTCTCCAGTTGAGCGCGGAAGGGGACAGCGACCTGCTCGACGAGCTTCTGGCCGACGCCGGCGACCGGATGCGCCGGACGGTCGACGCCACCCGGGGGGAGTTCGGGACGGTGAGGACGGGCCGCGCCTCGCCCGCCCTGCTCGACCGCATCGAGGTGGACTACTACGGCGCCCGCACGCCGCTGCGTTCGCTGGCGTCCATATCCGCCACCGAGGCCCGCCTGCTCACGGTCACGCCCTACGACAAGTCCTCGATCCCCGCCGTCGAGCGGGCGATCATGGAGTCCGACCTGGGCCTCACGCCGTCCAACGACGGCAACGTGGTGCGGCTCTCCATCCCCGAGCTCACCGAGGAGCGCCGCCGGGAGCTCGTCCGGGTCGCGCGCCGCATCGCCGAGGACGGACGGGTGGCGGTACGCAACATCCGCCGCGACGTCATGCACGACCTACGTGAGCTGAAGTCCGAGGGCGAGGTGGGCTCCGACGACGAGCGCCGCGCCGAGCACGAGCTCCAGACGGTCACGGACTCCTCCACCGCGCAGATCGACACCGTCCTCGCCGGTAAGGAAGAGGAGATCCTCGAGGTCTAGGCGTTCGCCGGCGCCGTGGTGCTCCGGCCGTCTGACCTCCGCGACCATGGCAGCGCGCCGCGTGGCGATCATCATGGACGGCAACGCCCGTTGGGCGCGCTCGCGGGGACTGCCGGTGCTGGCCGGCCACCGCGAGGGCGCCCGCACGCTCCGCCGCACGGTCGAGAACGCCGTGCGGGCCGAGATCGAGGAGCTGACCGTGTACGCGTTCTCGACCGAGAACTGGACGCGGCCGTCGACGGAGGTTCGCGGGCTCATGCGCATGTTCGCCGAGCTGATCGAGTCGGAGACACGCGAGCTCTCGCGACAGGGCGTGCGGATGAGGTTCGTGGGCCGGCGCGAGGGCGTCTCGGCACGGCTCGACGAGCGCATGGACTGGGCGGAGGCCGAGACCCGGGACAACGAGCGGATGACCCTGTTCGTGGCCTTCAACTACGGCGGTCGCGCCGAGATCCTCGACGCCGCTCGGCGCTTCGCGGGAGGCGATGAGGAGGACTTCCGCCGCTGCCTGTACGTGCCGGACATGGGCGATCCGGAGCTGCTCATCCGCACGAGCGGCGAGCACCGTCTCTCGAACTTCCTGCTCTGGCAGAGCGCCTACTCGGAGCTCGTCTTCTCGGAGCGTCTGTGGCCCGACTTCGGGCAGGAGGACCTCGACGCCGCGCTCGCCGAGTACGCCTCACGCGAACGGCGCTTCGGGCGGCGCTGATGGAGGGCTCCTTGCGCGGACGCCGCCGTCCCCCCGAGCGCTCGGGCCGCGAGCCACGGCGCCGGCGCGGCGAGCGCTCCCCGCGCTCGGAGACCTGGGCGCGGGTCGCCGTGGCGGTTCCGGCGGCGGTCGGCGCGGTCCTGATCGTGTACTGGGGTGGGGCGGTCTTCGTGGTGGCCATCGCGCTCCTCGGCCTCGTCGCCCTCCACGAGCTGTTCGGGCTGATGGAAGCCCTGCGTCCGCCGAGGCTGGCCGGCTTCCTCACGCTCATCGCCCTCGTCGTGGCCGCCGCGCTCGGGGGGACGTGGTGGGTGCTCCTGGCGGTCGTGGCGTCCATCCCCCTCACGTTCGGCCTCGCCCTGCTGCGCCCGGGCCGCGACGGGGTGACCTTCGCGATGGCGGGCACGCTGCTGGGCGCGCTGTGGGTGGGGCTCGCCCTCGCCCACGCGATCTTCCTGCGGGACCTCCCCGACGGTGGAGGGCTGATGCTCGACGTGCTCATCGGCACCTTCCTGGGCGACGTGGCCGCGTACTTCGGGGGCCGGGCCTGGGGCCGGCGTGAGCTCGCGCCGCTCATCTCGCCGTCGAAGACGGTCGAGGGCGCGGTGGCCGGCGTGATCGGGGGAACGCTCGCGCTCTTCCTGTTCGCGGTCGCCTATCAGGACTTCTTCGACGGCCGCGAGCTCGACGCGCTGGTGATCGGCCTTTGCGTGGCCCTCGCCACGCCGATCGGGGACCTGTTCGAGTCGCTCGTCAAGCGCGACCTGGGGACGAAGGACACGGGACGCTTCTTCGGCGTCCACGGGGGAGTGCTCGACCGCCTCGACGCGGTCTTCTTCACGGTGGTGGCGGGGTACTACGCGGCGGTGGCCGTGGGCTTCTGAGGCGCGGACTCCCGTCTCTCGTCCCGGCCGCCGTCTCGTGGTCCCGGGCGCGCCCCCTTTGGTCTCGGCGCGCCGTCTACGGTCCCGGCCAGTGATCGAGGGCACCGAGGAGTCCGTCAGGGCTGCGGGGGACATCGCCGTGCGAGCCGAGCGCGAGCTCGAGGCGCTCGTGGCGATCTCCTCGCCGTCGGGCGACCGCGGCGGGGCGGAGGAGGCGATGGCGGTGGCGAGCGCGCTCCTGCCGTCGGCGGCCGAGATCGAGCGTCCGCCGTGCTCCTCGCCGGACCACGCACCCGACCTGATCGCCCGCGTGCGGGGCACCGGACGGGGGCGGATCCTGCTCCTCGGGCACCTCGACACGGTGATCGCGCACTCCCAGCATCGGCCGCTCGAGCGTGCGAAGGGCCGCCTCGTGGGCTCGGGCGCCAACGACATGAAGGGCGGCGTCGTGCTCGCCCTCGGCGTCCTGCGCGCCCTGGCCGAGACGCGCGGCGGGCACGCCGAGGTGGCGCTGCTCCTCGTCACCGACGAGGAGTGGCGTACCGCCGCGTTCGGGCACGCCGAGCGCTTCGCGGGCTTCGACGCCTGCCTGTGCTTCGAGGCCGGCCAGCTCGACCCGGAGGGCAACGAGGCCGTCGTGGTGCGTCGCAAGGCCGCCGGAACCCTCCTGGTACGGGCGCGCGGAGTGGCGGCCCACTCGGGCTCGGCACCCCACCAGGGCCGGAACGCCCTGCTGGCCCTCGCCACCGTGGCCGGGCGGGTGTCCGCGCGTCACGATCCCGCGGGAGAGGACCGCCTGACCGCCGTGCCCACGATCCTTCGCAGCGGCGAGGCGTTCAACGTGGTGCCGGCCGAGGGCGAGCTCTACTGCGACCTGCGGGCCGACCGCCTCGAGGCCCTCGAGGCCGTCGTCGACGCGGTGCCGGACGACGTCGAGGGCGTGGAGCTCACGGCCGGCCTCACGCGACGCTGGCCCGGCATGGACGCGCGGGTGGCGACGGCGCCGCTCATCGGCGAGGCCTCACGCCGGCTGGGGCGCCCCGTGGTCGCTGCCGAGCGGGGCGGGGCGAGTGACGCGAGCCACATGGCCACGACGGTGCCGGTCTGCGTCGACGGCCTCGGCCCGCGCGGCGGCGCCGCGCACAACCCCGAGGAGTACGTCTCCGCAGACTCGATCCGCCCGCGCGCCGAGGTCGCCCTGGCCGTCGCGGGCGCGGCGCTCACCATGGCCGCTCAGGCCGGCTCGAGGTAGAGCGCGCCGAGCCACAGGCGGGTCAGCGTCTCGACCAGCTCGTCCGTAGAGCGTCCCTCGCCGCCGAGCGTGACCCACCACAGCCGCTCGACCCCCCAGACGAGCGCCTCCGCGCTCGCGCCGGGGTTCAGCTCGGGCCGAACCCGGCCGGCGGCCTGCTCGCGCTCCAGATGCTCTGCGGTCGCGCCCACGAAGCGCCCGATCAGAGCGCGCCAGAAGAGCTCCACCTCCGCGTCGTAGCTCGACACCTCGGTCACGACGCGAAAGAGCCCGGCGTGGCGGCGCATGATTGCCACCACACCCTCCAGTGCGGCCCGGATCAGCTCACGCGGCGGCCCGTCGCCGTGCCACCACACCTCGGCCTCGCGGTAGAGGTCCTCGACCAGGCTCTCGGCGGTGGCGACGAGCAGGTCGTGCT
>JACCZP010000058.1 GCA_013695885.1 Thermoleophilaceae bacterium
TGTACCCGATGAAGGCCTTGTTCCTGTTCCAGGTCACCGCGCCCATCAGCTCGTCGTCGCGGTGGCCCTCGATGATCACCTTCCACGCCTCCCGGTCCTCCTCGACCACCGACACGTCGGTTGCGCGCTCGAACAGGCCGACCGACTTGATCGAGGTGTCGTATTGATCGGACCAGAAGGTCGGCACCGGGGCGAAGGGCGTGCGCTCGTCGGGATCGGCGAGCAGGTTCTTGACCGCCGCGCGCGCCATCTCCGCGGCGTTGCTCCAGTGCTCGACCCAGATCGGTCCGTCAGCCTGGGGGTGGAGCCAGGCCGCGATGTCCCCGGCGGCGACCACGTCGGTGGTGCCCTTGGCCACGCAGCACGCGTCGCACAGCACGGCACCCGACTCGAACTCGAGTCCTGAGCCCTTCAGCCAGTCGGAGTTCGCCACCGAGCCGAGGGCGATGAGCACGAGATCGGCCTCGATGCGCGTGCCGCCCTCGAGACAGACGGCCTCGACCCGGTCGCTTCCCTCGAAGCCCTCGACGTTGGCCTCGAGGTGAAGCTTCACGCCCTCGTCGGTGTGGAGCTGGGCCGCTCGCTCGCCCACCTGGGCGCCGAGCACCGGCATCGGGTAGGGCGCGACGTCGATGAGCGCGACCTCCTCGAGCCCGCGTCTGCGAAGGGTCGCCGCTACCTCGCACCCGATGAAGCCCGCGCCCACGATCACCACCCGCGGTGAGTCGAAGGCCACCGCGTCGCGCAGCGCGATCGAGTCGTCCAGCGTCCGGAGGGTGTGGAAGCCGGCGAGGTCGGGCAGGTCGGGCCACTCGCGCGCCCGGCGGCCGGTGGCGATCACGAGACCGTCGTAGGAGAGCTCTTCGCCGTCGTCGAGGGTGACCGCCCGCTCCTCGATGTCGAGCCCCTTCGCCGGCGAGCCGAGCTTCCAGGTGATGTCGAGCTCGTCGTCGGTTCCGAACAGGCAGTCGTCGGGGTCCATGTCCCCCGCGAGGACCTGCTTGGAGAGCGGAGGCCGGTTGTAGGGAGCGTGCTCCTCCTCGCCGACGACGGTCAGCTCGCCGCCGAACTCGAGGTCGCGGAGCTCTTCGGCGGCGCGCAACCCCGCGAGGCCGGCGCCGACGACGACGATCCGGTCCACGGGAAGCTAGGCCTCGACCTTGATTCCCGCGGCGGCCACCACGCACTCGCCGCGGGCCTCGCAAACGTCGAAGTCGACTACCACCTTCACACCGGCCTCCTTGCTCCCGTTTCCCGCGGCGCCCGGCTACGGGTCGACCCGGGAGCAAACTGGACCTCCCCCGGCACCGGGGAAAGTTACCCCGGGTGACGCCGACCAACGTGCTGGCCGTGGGCGGCCTGGCGGGCTGAGGACGAGGCGGGGGGCGGGCGACGAGCGACGAGCGGCCGGCGGCAGGCTCCTGGCGCCGACCCGCTCGTCCGCGCCGCTCAGGCCGCCGCAAAGGCCGCCAGGCGCTCGCGCCAGTCGTGCTCGACCTCACGCAGCGGCCGTCCGAACGCGCGCTCGATGGCCCGCTTCGAGCCGCCGACCTCGAGCCGGGTGGCCAGCTCGACGCACCCGTCGCCGCGACCCTCGTCCTCGAGCAGGTCGAACACCGTCCCCCCGAGCAGCAGGGCATCGGCGGCCGACGGGGGAAACGACGGGGAAGATCCCTCGCGCAGTCGCCGGGCCACTGCGCCGCGCAGCAGCCGACTCTGGCCCGAGAAGTGCGTGGCGGCGCCCTCGCACAGCCACGCCAGGCGCAGGTAGCGCACGAACGAGGCCGGGCCGAAGGGGGGCGGAAGCCCGGGGCAGTTAGCCCCCACGACCACGTGTACGTACTCGTGGAGTGGGGCGAGGCCCAGCGCCTCCCGTGAGCCCGGTACCGCGGAAGCACGGTCCTCGAGGGCCCGGGGGGACAGGGTGTGGATCTTCGCCCGGGTGAACCAGCCCGCTACGTAGCGGCGGCTGCCGGGCGCGGTCGCGGCCCGGGCGAGCGGCAGCCAGGGCGCGGCGAGGTCGAGCTGCGCCGCTCGCGGGTGCACCACCACGGCGACCTCCCCGGCGGCGATCGGGAAGCGCTCCTCGAGCCTCCCGCGGAAGGCCTCGAGGCGGTCGAGGAGGACCTCCGCCGCGCTCGCGTCGGCGCTGCCGTGGCGCGCGGAGAACGACAGCGAGTGGGTCTCGACCCAGGGCACGGGGCCGCGGGCTGGGGGCTAGGCCAGAACCGGCTGGGAGGCGGAGGCGATCCTCTCGATCTCCTCCGCGGCGCGCTCGAACTCCTCGTCGGAGAGGACCGGAGTGCCCTCGAAGGGCAGGTCGCGCTTCACGTCGAGCCACGAGCGGCAGCCGAGGTACTCGTCGCGCACCCTGATCGTCACCGGGCGTGGGAGTCGGTAGGTCCGAAGGAGGATCACGTGGAGCGGGTGCCGGCGCTTCCAGCGCAGTCGCTTCTCCGCGTAGGTCGGGGTCCACACGTAGTACGGGGAGAGGGCGTCAACGGCCCGAGGGTCGGTGACCAGGTAGCTGGCCGCGACCTCCGCCCATGCGCGGATGCGCACGCGATCGGGCTGGGAGATCCCGCCGTCGTCGGTCAGGGCGCCGAGCGGGGGGTCGCCCTCCGGCCACACGCCCTCCTCGAGCGCCCGTCCGAGCTCCGGACGGTGGGACTCGCGCACGAGGTCGACCCGTTGGTGGTCGAAGGTCGGATAGAGGAAGAAGCGGTCGTGCTCGATCTGGAAGTGCCGGCCCTCCTCCCGGACCCCGCCCTTGCGCAGGGTGAGCAGTTGGTCACCTTCCGCGAGGGCGCGCACGGTTACGGCCCATTCCTTGAGAGCGATCGGCATGAGTGTGGAGGGACCTGCGGCGCCGGCTGACCGGCGGCCGCTGGGGCAGGGGATATTACGAGAGGCCGGCGTGGATCTCAAGCCGGCGACGGGCGAGGAGCCCCGCCCGGCCGCCGTTGATCGGTCGGGACCGACCGCGGTCAGGCGGCGGAGACGGCGACGCCGTCGTCCAGGTGCTTGTGCGAGGGGCAGTACCGGGCACCCGGTACGGGCTCGCGCTGGCACGCCGTGCCCTTGCGCGTCGTGGCGTGGCAGGAGAGGGGGGCGCCGTCGAGGGTGACCCCGGCCTGGGCGTGGCGGTCGACGTACTCGGTGGCCACCGCCATGTGGCGCTCGATCGCCTGGTAGACGCGAAGCTGAGCCGACAGCGGGAAGAGGTCGCGAACGTCGCGGAACAGCGAGCGGGCGGGACGCGCGAAGTAGTGACGGTCGGCGGCCAGGCGCTCGAACGCGGACTCGCAGATCCCGAGGAAGCGCAGCCGTGTCTCTCCCGGTCGCGCCCGCGGGTCGCATCTGACTTCCTCGGCGAGCTCTCGATAGAGAGAGCGGCTGAACTGGTACATGGGCTTCCCTCCCCGTTCCCCGACGTCCCCGCCGGGCTCGAGGGCCCGACGGGCGCGAGTATCACCACGCCGTGTGAAGGCGGCGGGAAGCTGTGTTAAGCCTAGGTTAAGAGGCCGGTTCCGAGAGGCCGGCCGCCGGCGGGGCCCAGCACTACTCCCAGCGCTCGAGTCGTGTGGCTGCCTCGCCGTCGGCCACGGCGTGGAGATGATCCAGGGCGGGGTCGGTCGCCGGGTGGTCGGTGCGCCTGTGGGCTCCGCGCGACTCCTTCCGGGCAAGGGCGGCACGGGCGATCATCCAGGCCAGCGCGAACGGATCACCCGCCAGCTCGGCGAGCCCGTCCTCGTGGCGCTCGAGGCCGGCGAGGCGCCAGAGCGCGGACCGGGTGGCCCGCGGGGGCACCGGCGAGGGCGGCACCTCCGGAAGCTCGAGGGGGTGACCGGGCACCGGCTCCTCGAGCGCGGCCTCCGCGGACCGGCGGCCGAACACGAAGCACTCGGCCAGCGAGTTCGACGCCAGGCGGTTGGCGCCGTGCACTCCCGTGCACGCGCATTCTCCGACGGCGAGCAGCCCCGGCACCGACGAGCGCCCGTCGCCGTCGGTGGCCACCCCGCCCATCGTGTAGTGGGCGGCGGGCGCCACGGGGACGGGCGCGCGAGCGGGCTCGAATCCGGCGCGCCGGAGCGTGGCCACGATGTTCGGGAAGTGCCCCAGGTCCATTCCGCGCATGTCGAGGGACACGGGCCCCCCTCCCTCCTCGAGCCTGCGGTGGATGGCTCCGGCCACGTGGTCGCGGGGCGCGAGCTCGTCGACGAAGCGCTCGCCGCCACCGTCGCGAAGCACCGCGCCCTCGCCGCGAACGGCCTCCGACACGAGGAACCCGTCCGCTCCGTCCGGGTCGACCAGCGCCGTGGGGTGGAACTGCACCAGCTCGAGGTCGGCGAGCGCCGCCCCCGCGGCCAGCGCCAGCGTGAGGCCCGCTCCGATCGCTCCGCGGGGGTTCGTGGTCCGCTCCCACAGCGCTGCCGCTCCGCCGGTCGCGAGCACGGTGCCGCGCGACAGCACCGCGACGCGCGGACCATCGGGGCGGCGTGTGGGGTGTGCCAGCAGGCCCGCGCAGCGGCCCTCCGAGACCCACATCGCGGAGGCCGTGAGACCCTCGAGCACCTCGACGCGCGCCTCGGTGGCGCACAGGGCGGAGAGCTCCCGCGTGATGCGCCGTCCGGTGGCGCTCCCGCCGGCGTGCACCACGCGCCGATGCGAGTGCCCACCCTCGAGGCCGAGCGCGCGCGACCCGTCGGCCGCGCGGTCGAAGGAGACACCGAGCCCCTCCAGGTCCAGGACCCTGGGCGGGCTCTCTGCGCACAGCGCCTCCGCCGCGCTCGGGCGCGAGAGCCCACGGCCGGCGCTCAGCGTGTCTGCCAGGTGGCGGTCGGGCGAGTCGCCGGGGTCGAGCGCCGCGGCGATGCCTCCCTGCGCCCAGTAGCTCGCGCTCTCGGCCAGGGGTGAGCGGGACACGAGCGCCACCCGCGCACCCTGCCGTGCGGCCCAGAGCGCGGCGTACAGGCCGGCCGCACCCGCTCCGACGACCGCCACGTCGACGCGGACGGTGCGGGCGGGCGGGGCCACGGTCCGGCGTGGTGTGGGAGCGAGGGACATCCTGCAAGGATTGCCGGTCCCCGTGACGGCGACGCTCTATCTCCGCCACGCCGCCTCGCTCGAGCACGACACGGGCAGCCATCCCGAGGGCGCCGGGCGCATCCCGGCCATCGAGGATGCGCTCGAGCGGCGCGGGTGGGCGGGCCTCGAGCGCCGCGAGGCTCCCGAGGTCGATCCCCGGGTACTGGCCGCGGTCCACCCGGAGCGCTACGTCGACTCCGTGCGCGCGATGAGCGACGCCGGCGGCGGCGCGTTCGACGCGGACACGGTGGCGAGCGCGGGCTCATACAACGCCGCGCTGCACGCCGCCGGGGGAGCGTGCGCGATGGTCGAGGCGCTGCTGGCGGGAGAGGCCGCTGCGGCCTTCTCGGGCATGCGGCCTCCCGGACATCACGCCCTGCCCGAGCGGGCCATGGGGTTCTGCCTGTTCAACAACGTCGCGGTCGCCGCCCGCCACGCCCTGGACTCGCTCGGGGCACGCCGGGTGCTGGTGCTCGACTGGGACGTGCACCACGGCAACGGGACCAACGACATCTTCCACGCGAGCCCCGAGGTGCTCTTCGCCTCGATCCACCAGCAGCCGCTCTACCCCGGCACCGGTTCGCTGCCGGACATGGGCTCCGCCGAGGGCCTCGGCCACACGCTCAACCTCCCGGTGTCACCAGGAGGCGGGGAGGCCGAGTGGCTGTCGCTCGTCGAGCATCTCGTGATCCCCGCGGCACGTGCCTTCGAGCCCGATCTCGTGCTCGTCTCGGCGGGCTTCGACGCCCACCGCGCCGACCCCTTGGCCTCGTGCACGCTCGAGGCGCGGTCCTTCGCGGAGATGGCCCGCCACGTCCGCGAGCTCGCCGGCGCGGCCGGGGCCCCCGTCGGCCTGCTGCTCGAGGGCGGCTACGACCTCGATGCGCTCGCCTCGTCGGTGGTGGCCGTGCTCGAGGCGCTCGCCGACGAGACCCCCCCGCGCTCGGTCGATCGCGACGAGCGGACCGCGCGGTATGCGCAAGCGGTCGGGCGCTTCTGGCCGGTGGAAGGGTCCTAGAGGCCGTCTGGTGCGGCGCGGCCGGCGGCGCCCGAGGCGTCCGGCCGCGTCCGAGACGGGGGTCGGCTAGCGCGGAGGCTCGATCAGCCGCGGGTAGGCGTCGCCGTAGCCCTGGCTCGCGTAGTCGTCGGCGTCCTCGCGGGCGTCGCGGGAAGAGTCGTAGCGGTCGGCGAAGACGATGAAGAGGTTCGGGTCGAGGCCCGCGTGCTCACGCCCCGACAGCACCCCGACCTCGTCGATGCCGCGCTCGGCCGCGCGCTGTCCCTCGGCCTGCGCCACCTGCTCGTCGTCGGAGGATGAGAGGATCACGGTGTAGCCGCGTTCGTCGGCCGGCCACTCCTCGAGCTCCTCGCTCGAGCCCGTCTGCCCGGCGGGCTCCTCGGCGGGAGCCGCGAGGCGCCCGGGGGGCGGAGGGGGCGGCTGGGATGAGGGCACGGTCACCGTCACGTCGGGGTCGGCGGTGAGCGTGCTGAGGCCCACGCCGATGCCCGCGCCGATCGCGACGACGATCACGGCCACCAGCACGGCCGGGACCTTCCAGTTGGAGGGCCGGCGCCACTGGAGTCCGACCGCCGCCCCGCAGGAGAGGCACGCGAGCTGGCCGCGCTCCGACGGCGCGCCGCAGCGCGGGCAAGGCGCCTGGTGCGCAGCCTGCTCGGCCGGACGTGGAGGCGTCTCGAGCACGCTCGTCCTCAGCGGCTCTCGGGCGCGCCGGGGGGAGGCGGACCGGGTGCGCGTCCAGGGGCTTGGGTCGCCGGGGGAGATGCGGGGGGCGCCGCCGCACCCGTGCCCGCGGAGGGCGGTTGGGAGCCGGGGCCGGGCGGGGCCGGCGGCACCGGGCCGGGACCGGGG
>JACCZP010000088.1 GCA_013695885.1 Thermoleophilaceae bacterium
CCCCCCGTCGCATCTCGCAGAGCATTCTGAGAGAGGTGGGTTGGGCGAGGTCAGCTAACTAATCGGAAGTTTTCCCGGTACCGCCGAAACTTCCGACTTAATGAGCGCCTGAGGCGGCCCACCAACGGGCGACGAGTGGTGCGAGCGAGCGGCGATGCTGTATCGGGGCCCGCGAGCGCAAAAGGCCACCCGACCCGACCCGCTCCCGCGTGCATGCGGTCCCCCTTGCGCGAGCACCGCCCGCGCATCCGCGCCCCTGCGCGCCAACCCCCCCTGCGTCCATGCAGATCGTCCGTCTCGGCGGACCGATCAAGCCGATCCGCGACTTCGACATGAGCTGCGTGCACGGTCTGCGTCTCGGCCCCGGGAGCGGGGCGAGACGTCTGTTCTGCACGTGCCGAGACCCTCAGAGCCCCAGCATGGGACCCGCCGACCCGGGGGACGGAGATGCCTTGCAAGAATCTGCGTTGTCGTGGGCACGGTCGAGTGAAAGCCCGGGTGGTCGATCGGGAGATCGAGCGCGAGCTTCCAGCGCAGGTCGAAGCGAAGCGGCGGCTCCCGCGCTCATGGGCCGGCCTGACCTCCGCTGATCGCGAGCCACACCGCGTGGGTCGCTACAGGCGGCCCTCCGGCTTCTCGCGCGGGAGTAGTCGAAGAAGAGCCCGGACTCGAGCTCTTGACCAGCTTGAGCGTCGGAGGCGCGCACCGCATCGATCAGCTTGCGCACGCCAGAGCGCACGAGCGTTGCGGTGTCCTGCACCGCCGCGGCGTCGAGCATCGGGGTCGAGTCAACGATCTGCTCCGTCGATTCATCGAGCAGACCGAGTTCCTTCGCAAGCGAGAGCGAACGCTCGAAGACGAGGCGCTCCTTGCCGTAGAGAGGAGCCGAGCGCGGAAGCGAACGAGCGTTGGCGTAGTGGGGCTTGCCCGACGCCCTCCCCGTCGTCGTCCTCATCCAGAGCGGTGAGTTCGAGCGAACCGACCGGGTGCGCCGCGAGCGGATCTACCCCGAGGAGATGCGGGCTCGAAGTCACGAGCTGGTCATGACCTGTCGCGCCTCCATGCTGGGCGAGCTCGTGTCCGCGGACTGTCTCGACGGCGCGAGCGCGGTGTGGTCGATGTGGGCGGGCTACCTCGACCGGCGATCCGGCCGGCGCGCCGACCTGAGGCGGCTGGGTATCCCGCTGGTGATCCACTGGTCTCGGTCCGTCGGCCCGGCTACCAAGCGGCGAGAGAGGAGCCGCGAAAACGCCAGCGGCCGGCGCGCTCACGCGATCTCGAGCGGATGTACCGGGGGCGGGTGGTTGTCGCTACCGTCCGATCTGTGAGCGAGCCGCTGCGGCTTACCGTCGCCTACGAGGGGCCCGACGAGGCCGGCTACATCATGGCCTGGGTGCCCGAGGTTCCGGGGGCCCATGGGCAAGGGGCCACCAGGGGCGAGGCCCGAAGCGAGGCGATCGAAGCGCTCCATTTCATGCTTGAGGGACGGTTCGAGCAGGAGCGCAAGATGATCCCCGAGGCGCACGACAGCGAGCCGCTCCACCTAGTGATCTCGGCTTGAAGCGCAGAGACCTCGAGCGACACCTCCGCTCGAGCAACTGCGAGAAGAAGCGCGAGGGCGCGAAGCACACGCAATGGACCGCGCCCGAGGGAGCCACCACCTCGGTCCCGCGTCACGCTGAGATCGGGCCGGGACTCGTGCGCAAGATCTGTCGTGACCTCGGCATCGAGCCGCCGGCGAACGTGGCGTAGACGAAGGCCGCGGCAGCCCGTCCCAGCGCAGGTGACCGACCGTCGTCGAGGCAAGCCGAGCCGGCGTCAGGCACCGCTCCGCGTGCTTCTCGCGCCGCGACGGGCCGCGCAGGTCGAGCCGGCCGTCGCGCCCACCGCCGAGTGGTGGCGCACGACCTCGAGCTCACGCGGGCTGATATGGACGCCCGTCTGTCAAGTGGCAGCCGTCATCGGCCGCTCGCCGACGGCCAGCCGCCAACTGCATCTCCTGCACCTCCCGGGACGACAGGCGGCGGCTACGGAACTAGGGCACCCGGATGGGGGTCTGGTTGCTCGCCCGCTTGCCGTGAGATAGCCACGCCTAGGCAGCAACAGCCTGACTGCGCGCGCGAACCCGCTCGACACCTCGCATCTCGCTCAGCGCGCCAGCAGCCCCCGCAGCACGTACTGGAGGATCCCCCCGTGGCGCAGGTACAGCCACTCGTTGGGGGTGTCGACGCGCACGGTCGCGTCGAAGACCACCGGCTCGCCGCCGTCCTCCGGCCGCGCGGTCACTCCCAACGCCCGGGCCCCCGCCTCGAGCGGCGCGAGGTCGAAGGTCTCGCGCCCGGTCAACCCGAGCGACGCCGCCGACACTCGGGTGGGGAATTGGAGCGGCAGTATCCCCATCCCCACCAGGTTCGAGCGGTGGATGCGCTCGTAGGACTCGGCCAGCACGAAGCGCACGCCGAGCAACAGGGGACCCTTGGCCGCCCAGTCGCGTGAGGACCCCGAGCCGTACTCCCTGCCGGCCAGCACGCAGAGCGGGATGCCCTCCTCGGCGTAGAGCGCCGCGGCGTCGAAGATCGAGGCGGACTCGCCGTCGGGCAGATGAAGCGTGACCCCACCCTCCGTTC
>JACCZP010000117.1 GCA_013695885.1 Thermoleophilaceae bacterium
GCCGGCAACCCGCCGAGCCCGGCCGCGCACCGGACCCGCCGCTCGTCGTCGTCCGCGCCGGGGGCTCCGGCGCCGCCGAGGAGCGTCCGGCCGCATGAGCGACCTCGACGGCCGCCTCGACGAGCTCCGTGCCCGTGGCGTCTACCGCCGGATGCACCTCGTGTCGGGGCCCCAGGGCCCGCGTGTGCTGCTCGACGGTCACCCCATGCTCCTTCTGTGCTCCAACAACTACCTCGGGTACGCCGACCACCCTCGCGTACGCGAGGCGGCCGCCGACGCGGCCATGCGTTGGGGCGCCGGGGCGGGGGCCTCGCGGCTGGTGTCGGGGAACATGACGGTGCACCGCCGCCTCGAGGAGCGTCTCGCCGAGTTCGAGGGGGCGGACCGGTGCCTGCTGTTCGGGTCCGGCTACCTGGCCAACACCGGCGTGATCTCGGCGCTCGCCCAGAAGGGCGAGGTGGTGTTCTCCGACGAGCTGAACCACGCCTCGATCGTCGATGGCTGCCGCTTGGCTCGGGCTGAGACCTTCGTCTACCGCCACGCCGACCTCGAGCACCTCGAGTGGGGGCTGCGCCAGGCGGCCGGTCGCGCTTCGCTCGTGGTCACCGACTCGGTGTTCTCGATGGACGGTGACGTTGCTCCGCTCGAGGGACTGGTCGCCCTCGCGGGCCGCCACGACGCCCGGCTGATGGTCGACGAGGCCCACGCAACCGGTGCACTCGGGCCGGGCGGGCGCGGTGCGGTGGCCGCCGCCGGGCTGGAAGAGGAGGTCGACGTGATCGTCGGCACGCTCGGCAAGGCGCTCGGCTCCTACGGGGCGTACGTGTGCTGCGACCAGGCCACCGCGCGGTACCTCGTCAACACCGCGCGGACCCTGATCTTCTCCACCGCCCTCCCCCCTCCGGCCGCGGCCGCCGCGCTCGCTTCGCTCGACCTACTGGTCGAGCATCCCGAGCGTGTCGATCGGCTGCGCCGCAACGCGCGCGTGCTGCGCGAGGCCCTGGCCGCGGAGGGCGTCGAATGCTCGCCCTCGGAGAGTCACATCGTTCCGCTCGTGGTGGGATCCTCGTCCTCGGCTGCCGCGGCGTGTGAGAGCGCGCTCGAGCAAGGGGTGTTCGCGCAGGCCATCAGGCCCCCGACCGTCCCCGAGGGCACCGCGCGACTGCGGCTCGCCGTCATGGCCTCCCACACCCGCACCGAGCTGCGGTGGGCAGCGGGCGTCCTGGCCGCTGCTGCGCAACCGGGTGCGTACGTGCCGAGCATCGGCCTCGGCCGGGCGGATCGACTCGACGGCGAGCCGATCGGCGCGCGCACCGATCGCCGCGGCGATCGCGCTCCGCACGCGCTGCCCGAGGCCGCCTAGGACCTCATCGCGGTCGCCGGCCCGGGTCCGGCGCCTCGCCGGTCGCGCCTCTGCCGGCCTGCCCGTCCTCCCGCTCGTGCGAGGCCTCTTCGTCACCGGAACCGGCACCGGCGTCGGTAAGACGGTGGTGGCCGCCGCGATCCTGACCGGACTGGCGGCTCGCGGCGAGCGATGCGCGGCGTTCAAGCCCGTGATCACCGGCCTCGATGACCCGTCCGGGGAGTGGCCGCCCGACCACGAGCTCCTGGCTGCGGCGGCCGGCGGGCGACAGACGCCCGAGGAGGTCTGCCCCCACCGGTTCGGTCCGGCCGCCTCGCCCCATCTGGCCGCTGAGCAGGCCGGGAAGGCACTCGATCCCGATGCCCTCCTGGCCGCCGCCCGTGGCGCGGCCGCCGGTGCCGACGCGCTGGTCTGCGAGGGCGCGGGTGGGCTGCTCGTGCCGCTCGCCGACCGTTTCCTGGTGCGCGACCTGGCCGCGGCGCTCGCCCTCCCGCTGGTCGTGGCTGCCCGGCCCGGGCTCGGCACGATCAACCACACGCTCCTCACCCTCGAGGCGGCGCGCGCGGCCGGGTTGGCGGTGGCCGCGGTGGTGCTCACCCCCTGGCCGGGAAGACCCTCGGCCATCGAGCGGTCGAACCGGGCGACCCTCGCCCGCCTCGGCGCCGCGCCGATCTGCGCCCTGGCCGGTACCTCACCCGGCGGGCTGAAGGCAGCGGGTGCGAGCCTGCCCCTCGGACGCTGGCTCGGGGACAGGGGAGGCGGCATGCTCGAACAGTGACCTCCTCAGCGGGAGGAGGACCCTCGGGCGGCCTGCGAAGATGCTCCGTGCA
>JACCZP010000120.1 GCA_013695885.1 Thermoleophilaceae bacterium
GCCTCGCGCCCGCCGGCGCAGGCCATGCGCGGGCCGGTGGTGGGGAGCGGCCGGTCGGCCCCGCGCCGCAGCCTCCTACCCGGCGGGGCGCTCGGCCTCGGCATGCGGCTGGTCGCGGCCCGCCGCGCCCGCCTCGCGGGCACGGTGGCCGTGCTCGGAGCGGCCACCGGCCTCGTGCTGCTCATGCTGTCCCTGGCCTCGGTTCTCGAACGGCTCCAGGGCGATCCGGGGGTGATCGGCAAGCGCTACCAGCTGACCGCGAACGGTCCGGCGTCGCTGGCGCCGGCGATCCGCGAGATCCGGGGGGTGGCCGCCGCCGCGCCGCGCTACGAGGTGGAGGCCGCGGACTCCTTCGAGCTCGGGGAGGCGATGCGACTGATCGCCTTCCCCGGCGACCACACGGTGTTCGAGGCCCAGCCGCTGGCCGAGGGTCGCCGCGTGCGCGGCGACGCCGAGGCCGAGGTGGGCGTCGGGCTCGCCGATACCCTCGGCCTGCGGCCGGGGAGCGTGCTTCCCGCCCAACTCCCATCCGGCGCGGAGGTTCGCTTCCGGGTGGTGGGGATAGTGCGCGCGCTCGAGAACGAGGGACGGGTGGCCTACGTCCGGCCGCGGCGGCTGGCGGGCGCGACCTCCGGGGCCGACCGGACGATCGCGATCCGACTCGAGCCGGGCGCGAGCCGCGCCGCGGTCACCGACGCCCTCGACGACCTCGGCGCGCTGCCGGAGCCCGCCGTGGGCGGCGCGACCACGAACAACGCCCGCTTCCTCGGCACGCTCGCCGACATGCTGCGCGCGGTGGCGGCGGTCAACGGCCTGATGTGCCTGTACGCGCTGGTGCAGGCGCTGGCGCTGACCGCCCTCGAGCGCCGCCCCGCGATAGCCGTGCTGCGGGCCGGTGGCGCCGGCCGGCGCCACCTCGCGCTGGTGTTCGGAGGGGCGGCGGCGCTGGTGGTCGCGCTCGCCGGCGCGCTCGGCCTCGTCCTCGAGCGGCTCCTGCTCGGCCCAGCCGTCACGGAGCTCGCCGCCGACTACGCCGCACTGCCGCTGAGAGCCGGCGCCGGCTCGGTCGCCGCTGTGATCGCGGGCCTCGCCGCCGTGGCCCTGGTGTCCTCC
Organism: Thermoleophilaceae bacterium; assembly: GCA_013695885.1. Classification (GTDB taxonomy): domain Bacteria; phylum Actinomycetota; class Thermoleophilia; order Solirubrobacterales; family Thermoleophilaceae; genus JACCZP01. Next base: position 1,114 of record JACCZP010000120.1, read on the forward strand.
GCCTGGGTGGGACGGCGCGTCGCGCGGGAGCCGGTGGTGGCGGGGTTGAGGGCCGAGTAGTGCGACGACGACGGTCGGTGGCGACGGGCGCGGGTCCGGTGGCGGCGCGAGCACGTGCCGCCGGGCTGCTCGCCGCGTTGGCCACGCTCGCGGTCGCGGGCTGCGGGGTCGGCGAGCCACCGGTGCCCGGCCCGACCACCGAGACCACGCTCCGCGACCTCGATGGTGACGGCACCCTCGAGCCGGGTCCCGGGCAGCCGCTCGTTCCCCGCACCGAGCTTGCGGCGGCGCGACCGACCGGCCGCACGCTGGCCGTCTTCGCCCAGCTCACGGACTCTCAGGTCGGCGACGAGGAGTCGCCCGCGCGCCTGCCCGTCCTCGACCGCCTGGGCCCGCCGCTGAACGCCGCGTTCCGTCCCCAGGAGGCCCTGACCCCGCACGTGCTCGACGCTGCCGTGCGTTCGGTGAACGCCCTCGATCCCCAGGCCGTGGTGCTCACCGGGGACCTGATCGAGAACGCGCAGGAGAACGAGATGGATCTCCTGCTGGCCGTGCTCCGCGGCGGACGGGTGGATCCCGCGAGCGGACGGCGCGTCTACGACGGACCGCAGTCCGCCGGCAACGCCGATCCCCTCCTCTACCGCCCCGACGTGGACGCCCCGCGCTACCCGGGGCTGCTGCGGCGTGCCCAGCGACCGTTTCGCGCCGAGGGCCTGCGCGCGCCCTGGTACCCGGTGGTGGGAAACCATGACCTGCTCGTGCAGGGCGTCGTGGCGCCCACGCCGCGGACCAACGCCGTGGCCACCGGGGATCGCGCGGTGGTGGAGATCGACCGCGACGCCGACCTTCCGCGCTCCGAGCAGGCGCTCTCCCCCGATCTGGTCGACCGGGTGCTGGCTGGCGGCGTGCCCGGTCGGACCGTCAGGGTGCCGGACGACCCGCGTCGCCGGGAGCTCTCGGCCGCCGGGGTGATCGCCCGCCTGCGCGCGGCGAGCGGGCAGGGGGGACGGGGCCCGGGCATGGAGCACGCCTTCGACCTCGGCTCCCGGGCGCGCGGGATCGTGCTCGACGTGGCCCGCCGGGACAGCGGAACGAGCGGGCGCGTGGCGCCGGCGCAGCTTGGCTGGCTGCGACGTGAGCTGCGCCGAGCCGGACGCCGGCACGTCGTGGTCTTCTCGCACCAGCCGCTCGCCTCCTCGGAGGGCGGCGACCGCGCCCTCGCGCTGCTCGATCGCCACCCTCGAGTGGTGGCCGCGGTGTCGGGCTCGACCCACCGCAACGTCATCGAGCCACGCCGGACCCGGGCGGGCGGCTACTGGCTGATATCCACCGCCTCGCTGGTCGACCATCCGCAGCAGGCGCGGGCCTTCCGGCTGGTGGAGACGGGCGACAGAGGGGTAGCTCTCGAGACCTGGATGCTCGACCACGCCGGCACGGGAGACAGTCCGGCAGGCGCCTCCCGGGCGCTCGCGTTCATCGACGCCCAGGGCGGGCGCCCCCGCGGCAGCGCGGGTCGGCCGGCGGACCGCAACGCGCGCCTGTTCCGGTGAGCGGGGCGACCCAGACGACCTTCAGCCGATCCGCGGCGCTTCGGCGAGCCCGAGCTCCCGGCGCGCCAGGGCACGCGCACGCCCGAGCGACTCGTAGAGCTCGGGTGCGCCGTCGCAGAGGACGCGGACCACGCAGACGCCCATGACCGGGGCGCTCGCCGATGCAAGCACGGGCCGGCCACATCCAAGCGCCTCGTGGATCTCGTCGGCGAGGGGAGCGAGGTCCACGGGAGCGGCCACGTATACGGCGCCGAGATAGGAGAAACCTCCGAACGGCTCGCCGCCGGCCTCGAGGTCGACGCCGTCGCGCACCACGGGCACTCCGCCCCTGAGAAGCACGGTCCGGCTCGAGAGCCGCTGGAACGCGAACCGCTCGCCACGCGCCACGCGCCCGGCGGCGATGGCGTCCCAGGCGAGGAGCGTGGCGCTCGCGTCGAGCTCGAAGCGCGTCTCGAGCGCGATGGACGAGCCGGCGAAGGGGATCACGTGGTGGGGGAGGTGCTCGAGCACCGCGCCGTCGGCCACGCGGAGGACCGTCCGCCGGCACGCGGGGGAGCCGCGGTAGGCCTGCGTGGCTCCTTGGTCGAGGATGGTGGCGCGCGCATCCGCGGCCAGCTCCATCCCTACGTCGAGCCGGTCGCCGCCGAGCACTCCCCCCGCCGGATGGGTCGTCACGATCACGGCGGTGCCCGAGGAGTCCGGATAGCTCGCGCGGACCGAACCGAGCGGAGAATGGAAGCGTCGCTCGGCGATCACCGTCCGCGACCCGCGGGGACGAAGCCCGAGGCGAAGAAGGCCCTCGCGTAGCGGTGGCGCGGTGACTAGGCGTCCCCATCGCGGTGGAGCGCGCCGCCGCGGGCCTGGCCCTCTCCGCGTGCGTGGCGGTGCTCGACCTGCGGTCGCGCCTCGGATACGGCGGGCTCCCAGCGACGGTGCCGGGCGGCCCTCTCCACCCATGACTCCACCTCCTCCATGCCGTCTCCGCGGGCGACGGAGGCCATGACGACTGGGGCGCGGCCGCGGAGCCGCCGCGCGTCGCCCTCCATGACGGCCAGGTCCGCCCCGACCATGGGGGCCAGGTCAACCTTGTTGACGACGAGCAGCTCCGATCGCGTGACCCCGGGGCCTCCCTTTCGTGGCACCTTGTCTCCGCCGGCCACGTCCACCACGTAGATCGATGCCTCGACCAGCTCGGGGCTGAATGAGGCGGCGAGATTGTCGCCGCCGCTCTCGACGAAGACGAGCTCGAGGGGCCCTTCCCTGCGCTCGAGCTCCTCGATGGCCAGGGCATTCATCGACACGTCGTCGCGGATCGCGGTGTGGGGGCAGCCGCCCGTCTCCACCCCGACGATGCGCTGCGCCGGGAGCACTCCGGCCGTGGTCAGGAACTCAGCGTCCTCCCGGGTGTAGATGTCGTTCGTCACCACGCCGATCTCGAGGCGGTCCGCCATGCGACGGCACAGCTCGGCGACGAGCGCGGTCTTGCCGGAGCCCACGGGTCCTCCGATGCCGAGCCGCAGAGCGCTCACGATGCGAACAGCCTCCCGTCGAGGCGCTCGTGAGCCATCGACGCGATCTCCAGCTCGGGCGCGAAGGCGAACACGCCGAGGGGTTCGATGTCCCGACTGCGCTCCACCGCTGCCGCGATCGTGCACCGCAGCTCCCTCAGCACGCCCTGGGCAGCGCCCTGTCCGAGCGGTATGAGCTTCTGGCCCGCGGCCACGAACCCGGCGAGAACCGAGAAGGCGAGCCCGTGGAGAGCGGCGTCGAGCGAGACCCCCATCGCCCGCAGCGAGCTCCCCCAGGCCACAGGATGGCTGCCCGGGGCCCTTTCCCCTCGCACGGACTCCTCATAGGCGTCGAGCAGCGGATCGCTGACGCCTATCGCCCGGGCGGCGACGATCATCCGCCGCCCCATCGCGGCGCTCGCCTCCCGGCTCTCGCGGGCCGAGCGCGTAGCCGTCACCGCGTGGTCGGCCGCCAACAGCGACTCGAGCTCGTCGGCGCCGTGGGCGGCGCGAGCCGCCGGGAGGTCCGAGGTGGCCAGACCGCCGAGCAAGCGCTCGCCGGTTCGGGACAGGTCGGCGGCCGAGGCGAGCGCGCCCTCGGCGGCCAGCGACTCAAGCCCGAGCGAGTGGGAGAAGGAGCCGATCGGAAACGCGCTGTCGGCCACCTGGAGGAGGTCGAGGAGCTCCGTGGACCCGAGGCGCACCGCACTCCTCAGAACAGGAAGTACCGCTGCGCGAGGGGCAGCTCCTCGGCGGGCTCGGAGCCGATGGCCTGCCCGTCGACCGTGACCACGTAGGTCTCGGGATCCACCTCGATGTCGGGCATGGCATCGTTCAGCACCATGTCGCGCTTGCCGAGTGCGCGCGTGCCACCGACTCCCGCCAGGCGCTTGCCGAGGCACAGTCGCTCGGCGAGCCCCGGCTCGGCGAGGGACTGCTGGGAGACGAAGGTCACGCAGGTGTCGCGACGGGCCTCCCCGAAGGCTCCCCACATCGGGCGTGAGAGCACGGGCTCGGGGGTGGGGATCGATCCGTTCGGGTCGCCCATCTGGCTCCACGCGATCAGTCCCCCCTTTACGACTAGTCGCGGCTTGACCCCGAAGAAGCCGGGCTCCCACAGGCAGAGGTCGGCGAGCTTGCCCGTCTCCACCGAGCCCACCTCGTCGGAGAGGCCGTGCGCGACGGCCGGGTTCCGGGTCACCTTGGCCACGTAGCGCTTGACCCGGTTGTTGTCGGAGCGCTCGGAGTCCCCGGGGAGCGGCCCGCGCTGGCGCTTCATGGAGTGCGCGGTCTGCCACGTGCGCGTCCACACCTCGCCCACGCGACCCATCGCCTGCGAGTCCGAGGAGATCATGCTGAGGGCGCCGAGGTCGTGCAGCACGTCCTCCGCCCCGATCGTCTCGCCGCGGATGCGGCTCTCCGCGAAGGCCACGTCCTCGGGCACCTCACGCGAGAGGTGATGCACGACCATGAGCATGTCGAGGTGCTCGTCCAGGGTGTTGCGCGTGTAGGGGCGGGTGGGATTGGTCGAGCTCGGCAGCACGTTCGGCTCGCCGCACAGGCGGATCACGTCCGGCGCGTGCCCCCCTCCGGCGCCCTCCGTGTGGTAGGTGTGGATCGTCCTGCCCTCGAAGGCGGCCACGGTGTCCTCGAGGTAGCCCGACTCGTTGAGGGTGTCGGTGTGGATCGCCACCTGCACGTCGAGCTCGTCGGCCACCGAGAGGCAGGTGCGGATGGCCTGGGGCGTGGCGCCCCAGTCCTCGTGGACCTTGAGGCCGGCCGCCCCGGCGGCCACCTGCTCGCGGAGCGGCTCCGGCCGCGAGCAGTTGCCCTTGGCGAGGAGGGCGAAGTTCAGCGGGAGGGCGTCCACGGCCTGGAGCATGCGGTGGATGTGCCATTCCCCGGGGGTCGCGGTCGTGGCGTTCGTCCCGGTGGCCGGCCCCGTGCCGCCACCGACCATGGTGGTGATGCCCGACGCGATCGCCTCCGCCGCCTGCTGGGGCGCGATGTAGTGCACGTGGGCGTCGATCCCCCCGGCCGTCAGGATCATCCCCTCACCGGCGATGACCTCGGTCGAAGCGCCGATCTCGATCGTCACGCCGTCCATGACGTCGCCGTTGCCGGCCTTCCCGAGACCCTCTATCCGGCCGTCGCGCACTCCCACGTCGGCCTTGACGATCCCCCAGTGATCGAGCACCAGCGCGTTGGTGATGACGAGGTCCACCGCGCCTTCGGCGCGCGTGCGCGTGCCCTGTGCCATGCCCTCGCGGATGGACTTGCCGCCGCCGAAGACCGCCTCGTCCCCGGCGAGGGTGAGATCGTCCTCGACCTCGATCACCAGGGCTGTGTCCGCCAGTCGCACGCGGTCGCCGACGGCCGGGCCGAACATCGCGGCGCGGCGGCGGCGATCGAGCCCGCTCACCGCTGCGGTCCTCCGTGGCCGGACTCGAGCCCCTGCGCACGGCGCATCGCCGCCTCGCGCACCGCCGGCTCGTCATCTTCATTGTCGAGAATTGCTATCTCAACGCCGAAAGCATTCGCCTCGATGGTGGGATACGGATGGCGCCGCGGTGATCGCGGACCTCCTCGAACCGTCCGCAGCCCCGGCACTCGAACTCGTAGGAGGGCATCGGCGCCTCGGGCGTACGGTCAGTCGAGGGACGGCAGGATGTCGCGATCGAAGATCTCGAGCGGGACCCCCACCGTGACCGCACAGTTGGGTATGTCGACGATGCCGCCGATGCGCCCCTCGACGGGGGCCGCCCCGAGCAGGAGGTAGGCCTGCTCCCCGCTCCAGCCGAGTGCCCCCTTGAGGTACTCGATCGCGTTCAGGCACGCGCGCCGGTAGGCCACCGTGGCGTCCATGTAGTAGT
>JACCZP010000151.1 GCA_013695885.1 Thermoleophilaceae bacterium
TGAGCGGCCTGGGGATCATCGGCGTGAACGCGGTGATGGCGCAGCGCAGCTACTCGCGGCCGCCGCTGCGCCGGGGGTTGCTGCGGCGGTCGGGATGACTCAGACGATGCGCCCCCCGGGGCTCGAACCCGGACCGCCGGTTTAAAAGACCGGAACTCTGGACCAATTGAGTTAGAGGCGCTCGTCCGGCAGTGTGACACTGCGCGAACCTGTGGCCCCAGGCCCCTCAGTGCCGGAAATGCCGCCGCGACGTGAACACCATCGCCACGCCCGCGGCGTCGCACGCCTCCACGACCTCGGGGTCCCGTCGTGAGCCGCCCGGCTGGATGATCGAGCGCACGCCGGCGTCGATGGCCAGCTGAGCTCCGTCCGCGAACGGGAAGAAGGCGTCGGAGGCCATGGCCGCGCCGTCGAGCGGTGCTCGGGCCTTCTCGATGGCCAGACGCACCGAGTCCACGCGACTCATCTGGCCTGCGCCGATCCCGATCGTGGCGAGCTCCTTGGCGAGGACGATCCCATTCGAGCGCACGTGCTTGCACGTCTTCCACGCGAAGAGCAGCTCGCCCCACTCCGCTTCGCTCGGCTTGCGCTCGGTCACCACCTGCATCTCGTCGCGCGACTCGATGTCCTGGTCGCGGTCCTGGACCAGGAGGCCCCCGCGCACCCGGCGCATGTCGTGCTCGCTGACCGGCGTGCGGCGGCGCTCGCGGTCGTCGAGGATGCGGAGGCTCTCCTTCCGACGGAGCACGTCGCAGGCGTCGTCGTCGTAGCCGGGCGCGAACACCAGCTCGACGAACAGGTCGTTGATGCGCTCGGCGAGCGGGCGGTCAACCCGGCGGTTGAGGCAGACCACCCCGCCGAAGGCGCTCATCGGGTCGGTGGCCAGCGCCCGCTCGTAGGCCTCCTCGATGGTCGGGGCGACAGCGCACCCGCACGGGTTGTTGTGCTTCAGGATCGCGGCGGCGGGCACCTCGTACTCGCCGACCAGCCGGCGCCCGGAGTCGAGGTCGAGCAGGTTGTTGAAGGACAGCTCCTTGCCGTGCAGCTTCGAGACCATGGAGAGGAGGTCGGTGCGCGCGCCGGCCTGCACGTAGTAGGCGCCGCGCTGGTGGGGGTTCTCCCCGTAGGCCAGATCCATCGCCTTCTCGTAGGCCCCCACGTACAGCGGCGGGAACTCGTCGCCGCGCTCGGCGAACCAACGCGCGATCGCGGTGTCGTAGCGCGCCGTGTAGGAGAAGGACTCCATGGCCAGGGCCTCGCGGGTGGGAACCGAAAGGCGGCCGCCGGTGGTGCGCAGCTCCTCGAGCACGGCGTCGTAGCTCTCGGGCTTGACCACGACCGCGCTGAAGTCGTGGTTCTTGGCGGCGGCGCGGATCAGCGCCGGCCCGCCGATGTCGATGTTCTCGATCACCTCGGCGTCGCTCACCCCACGCATCGAGGCCGTGCGCTCGAAGGGGTAGAGGTTCACGCAGACCAGGTCGATCGGCTCGATCTCGAGCTCGGAGAGCGCCTCGGCGTGCTCGGCGCTCGAGCGCACGGCGAGAAGGCCCGCGTAGATGCGCGGGTTCAGCGTCTTCACCCGGCCGTCCAGGATCTCCGGAAAGCCGGTGTAGTCCTCGATGGACCGGGTCTCGACGCCGGCGTCGGCCAGCTCGCGGGCCGTGCCTCCGGTGGAGACGATCTCGACGCCAAGCTCCGCGAGCCCGCGTGCGAACTCCACGAGCCCGCGCTTGTCGGACACTGTGAGCAGCGCCCGCCGGACCACGACCTCGCCAGGCGCGACCAGCTCGCCGGACACGGGCTCTACGGCGTCCACGGGTGATCCTCGGCCACCAGGACGCGCCGCGGATTGGTCGGGTCGATCGACACCGCGCCACGGGCGATCATCCGCACCGCCTGCGGCAGCAGCTCGTGCTCGATCTCGTGCACCCTCTCCTCGACCTCCGCGATGTCCGCAGGATACGGAAGCTCGAGGGGTCGCTGCAGCACGATGGGCCCGGTGTCGACGCCCTCGTCCACGAAGTGGACGGTCACGCCGGTCACCCTCACCCCGTACTCGATCGCCTGCTCGATGGCTCGCGTGCCTGGAAAGGCGGGCAGCAGAGAGGGATGGACGTTCACGATGCGCCCACGAAAGCGCGCGACGAAGGCCGGCGAGAGGAGCTCCATGAAGCCGGCGAGCACCACGAGGTCGACTCCGCGCCCGGCGAGCCAGTCGGCGAGGGCCCGGTCGCGGGCCTCGCGGTCGGGGTAGGCGGCGGCCTCGAAGGCCGCGGCCTCGATCCCCGCCGCGCGCGCCCGTTCGAGTCCCCGGGCCGACTCCCGGCTCGCCCCCACGCGTGCCACCTCGATGCCCTCGCGACCGTGGAGGCGGTCGAGGATGGCCTGGAGGTTCGTGCCCTCGCCCGACACGAGCACCGCGACGCGGAACAGCCGCTCCTCGGAGTCAGCGGTCACCGCCGGCCCTTGACCGCTCAGCCGGGGACCGGTGCCGCAGGCGCGGTCAAGACCGGGTAGGGCCCCGGCGTGGTGGAGAGCCGGCCGGCTTCGATCAGCCCGTCGACGCGGGCGAGGATGTCGCCGCGTCGCATGTGCGAGAACGTGCCGTAGGGAGGCAGCCCGTCGTAGGAGTTGCGAGCGATCTTCTTGGTGCGGGCGCCGTGGAGGATCTCCGCGCACAGCGTGCGTCCGACTGTGGGCCGGGCCGTGCCGGCCACGGTGAGGATGGCGTCGTCCAGGTCCTCGGGAGCACCGCCCTCGGGCACCGGTGCGACCGGCCGCAGGGCGGGCACGCACGCGTCGCAGCACGGCCCTGACGGCTGGGGGACCGAGGAGTCGCCGAAGTGCCTGAGGATGGCGCGGCGCCGGCAGCTCTCCCCCTCGACGTACGCCCAGATCTCGCGGTACTGGCGCCATCGCGCGCGGGCGGCCTCGGCGATCGAGGCCTGACACAGGCCCGCCGCGCGCCGGTCGAAGGGGCGCACCATCCGGCCCGCCATACGGTCGGGGGCGGCGGGCGCAGGCTCGATGACCTCGGCGCGCGCGAGATGGCCGACCAGCGAGCGGAGCTGGTCGGGGTGGGCGCCCGTCGTCTCCCGAAGCGCTCCGATGTCGACCCCGTAGCGACCGTCCTCGCCCGCCGAGTGCTGGAGCGCGCGCGCGAGCTCGACCGGGCGCCCCTCGGGCACCTCCTCGCGGCGAATGAAGTGGGTGTGCAGCGCCTTGTCGCGGCGCTCGGCGAGCAGCAGCGCGCGCGCCGGAGCCCCGTCGCGGCCCGCGCGGCCCGCCTCCTGGTAATAGGCCTCGAGCGAGGAGGGCACGCTCGCGTGGACGACGCTTCGCACGTTCGGCTTGTCGACGCCCATGCCGAAGGCGTTGGTGGCCACCACCACCCGGACCTCGTCGGCGAGGAAGCGGCGCTGGGCCGACGCCCGCGAGTGACGGTCGATCCCCGCGTGGTAGGCGAGCGCCTCCTCCCCGAGGTCGTCCGTGATCAGCTCGGCCAGCTCCTCAGCCCCCGCCCGGGTGCCGGCGTAGACGATCGCGGGAAGGGCGTCCTCGCCGCGCAGCGCCTCGAGCAGCAGAGCGCGCTTCTCGTGACCGCCCGGGTGGGCGACCGCGAAGGAGAGGTTCGGTCGGTCAAAGCCCGTCGCCACCCGGAGCGGATCCCGCAGGCCAAGTCGACGGACGATGTCGGTGGCCACCTGGGGGGTGGCCGTGGCCGTCGAGGCCACGACCGCGCGCGCGCCCACGAAGCGGGCAGCGTCGGCCAATCGGAAGTAGTCGGGCCGGAAGTCGTGGCCCCATTGCGACACGCAGTGGGCCTCGTCCACAACGAAGAGGCCCACGTGCGCGTCCCGCATCCGCTCGGCGAAGCCGGGTGAGGAGAAGCGCTCGGGCGCGACGTAGAGGAGCTTCAGCTCGCCGCTGAGCGCCCGCTCGACGGCGTGGGCGTTCTGCTCGGACGACTGCTGGGCGTTGACGAGCGCTACCTGATCGCGGAGTCCGCGAGCACGCAGGGCGTCGACCTGGTCCTGCATCAGCGCTACGAGGGGCGAGACCACGATGGTCAGGTCGCCACGGAGCAGGCCGGGGAGCTGGTAGCAGAGCGACTTGCCCGAGCCGGTGGGCATCACCACGAGCACGTCGCGGTCGGCGAGCGCCGCCTCACAGGCTTCGCGCTGGCCGGCTCGGAAGGCGTCGAACCCGAAGAAGCGGTGCAGCTCGAAGGCGAAGTCCACGGGCACGGCCACCCTACCCCGCCCTCCGGAGCGGTTCGGGTCGAAGACACGGCGTGCTGCCGCCGAGGAACACCCGGCGGCTCTTGACGTTCACGACGAGCTCCAAGAGGAGCCGGTCGCGGCCGGCGCTCAGCACGGGAGCGCGCGGATCGGCGGCGTCCTGCCGGATTTCCGCGAGGCCACGGGCGCGCCACTCGGCCTCCACCGAGGCCACCACCTCGGCCGGGTCCTGGCTCGCGGGCAGCGGCGCTTCGATGCCAACGCTCGCCGTCCGCTCCTGCGCCGCGGGCACCCCGCCCGGCCCCTCGCAGAGCGCCGCCGCCACCGCCGGCTCTGGCCGCCACCGCAGGTGCCCGAGCGGACCGCGAGAGATGCGGTCGACCTCCGCCATCAGTTGTCCTCGCGACTCCTCGAGCGAGCCCTTGTGCGGCGTGGCGGCGCCCCGGGCGGCGAGCGTCGCCACGGTCGCCACCGCGATCGTCAGCGTCAGCCCGACGACGAGGAGAAGGGTCCGTCGGCGCCTCGCGGAAGCCCCCGGGTGTGTCCGCCGCCGGCTCACCAGAACCCTCTGGATCGGGGGAGGAGCGGCCGTCGCGGAGGTGGAGGCGTCACGTCGTCGGGCCACGCGCCCGCGATGTTGGCCAGGTTGCGCATGCTGGCGCTGCCGCGGCGGTAGTAGCTCTGGTGATTGTGGACGACTTGGTTGGGCGGCCGCTCCTCGCCGGACGCGTCGAACAGTCGGGCACCGAAGCCGGGATCGCCGGGCGCCTCGCCGTGCACCGGGGCGGGAGCCACGAGGTCGTACGGCGCCTCCCCCGCCCAGAAGCGCGACCCTCCTCCGAGCGCGCTCACATCGCGCCGCCTGCCGCCCGTGCCCGGGCTGCCGGTGAAGACGACGTCGTCGGCCGGCATGCGCCAGCCAGCCGCGGCGTTGCCCGTGGTGACCGAGCCATACGAGTGGCCGACGACCGTGGTGTGCGGGTCGCCTCGTACCTCGACGCTCTCGACGAACCGGGACAGGGCTTGCCCCCCGTTGCGGGCACGGCCGCCGAGCGCGGCGCCGGGGATGGTGTCCGGCGGGTCGTACCCGAGCCAGGCGACGACCGCGACGTCGGCCCCGGCATGGCGGCGAGCGGCGGCCCGCAGCTCGTGGGCGCGCGGCGCGAGGTGATCGTCGAAGTTGTCGATGTCGCTGCCGGTGCCCGGCACCATGACCGCGACGTGCGGCGCGCCGTCGAGATCACCGACGACCTCGGCTACGCGCCCGTCGCCGCGTGGATCGAAGAGGAGGAAGTTGCGACGTGGGTCCGCCACCCAGCGCGAGAACCGACGCGAGCGCGAAGCCAGGAGCTCGCGGTTGCGCTCGCCGCTGCGGATCCGGGCCAGGAGGTCTGCGCCGGCGGCGATGGCCGCGCGGTGACGCGCGATCTCCCGGTCGATACGGGCAACCTCGGCGTCGAGATCCGCGACCGCACGCTCCATGAGCACGCGATTGGCTGCGTAGCGCATCGGGGGCGGCGCCCCGTCGAGCGGGCCGACGATCTCGGGATGGCGCTCGGCGAGGCGCAGCCCCTCGGCGGGCGGGAGACGGTCGAGCACGCGAGCGGCGGCGGGGCCGGCACCGGGCAGCGCCGAGAGGTTGACGGCCACCGAGGCGGGCCGAGCGCCGAGGGCAACGGGTGGCCGAGTGAGCTCGGTGGACGGCGCGCACCGGTCGCCCTTCCACGCCGCGCACATCGCGGCGGCGAGCCAGGAGGGCGCCTCCGGAGGCGGCAGATCGGAGAGGAGGACCGCGGCGAAGAGCACCGCGACCACGGCCAGCAGAGCCGTGTACTCGACGCTCGCCTGTCCTCGCTCGCCGGTCATGACGGCCGGCGAAGCTACGGGCTCTCGACCCGGTCGGGGACCGGCCCGTCACGCGCCCGTACGCTCCTTCACGGTCCTGTGCGCGAGCGGTGCAGAGCGCGCTGAAAAGGTGTGTCAGTGGGGCGAAGGCCAGGCGCGCAGGACGGCCGCGAATCTCCCGATCCGCGGACGCCCGGCGGCCCTACCGTTCAGTCCGAGTCATCGTCCCGGTCGGGCCGACGGTCCTCGACCTCCTCGCGGACGCACTCGCGAAACTCCGCCGACGGCCGCTGGATCCCCTTGTCGCGGCACTCCTCGACGGCCTCTCGCCGGCGCTCGCGCGCCTCGCGGCGGTGCTCGCGGACCTCCTTGCGCACGCACTTGCGGAGCTCCTGCGTCCGCCGCTCCAACCCGCGCTCGCGGCACTCACGCCGTGCGCGGCGCAGCGCGCCTGGATGCCGGCCCATCTTCCGTCCGCGGGCCTGGGCCCTCTTCCGCACGCAGCGCCGAAACTTGTCCGTGCCGGGCTCGACGCCACGCCCGCGACACGCCCGCCCGGGGGCGCCCGACCGGCGCTCCTCGGAGCTCGAGGACCGATCGCCACCGGAGTCGCCCTTGCCCGGTCCTCCGGACTGCGCCAGCGCCGGCACGGCCAGGGCGGCCAGCGCGATCAACAGCACGGTCAGCCTCGCCACTGCCTTCATCGTCCTACCTCCGATCGAAAGGGTTGGTCCTCGTTCGTCATCGGAAGAACCCGCGGCCGGCGTGAGGGTTGTGCTCTCCCCGCCCTACGCCCGCACCACCGCGAGCTCCTCGAGCGCGAACTTGCCGTTCGCCGTCTCGGTGCGCTCGAGGGGGTACTCGCCGGTGAAGCAGGCGTCGCAGTGGGTCTCGCGCGGAAGGCCGATGGCCTCGTACAGGCCGTCGAGGGAGAGGTAGGCGAGCGAGTCGGCGCCGAGCTCCGCTGCCACCTGGGCGTCGGTGCGCTCGTGGGCGACCATCTCCTGGGGGGTCGACATGTCGATCCCGTAGTGGCACGGGTGGCGGATGGCCGGGGCGGAGATACGCAGGTGCACCTCGAGGGCGCCCGCGCCGTAGAGCATCCCCACGATCTGGCGCGTGGTGTTGCCGCGCACGATGGAGTCGTCGACCACCACCACGCGCCGGCCCCCGACGATCTCGGGCAGCGGGTTGAACTTCATGCGGAGGCCGTGGCGACGCAGCTCCTGGCCCGGCTGGATGAAGGTGCGCGCCACGTAGCGGTTCTTGATGAGGCCGTCGTCCTTCGCGATCCCCGAGGCCTGTGAGAAGCCGTTCGCGGCCGGCGTGCCCGAGTCCGGGACGGCGATCACGAGGTCGGCGTCGACCGGGGACTCCTCCCAGAGCTTCTCGCCCATCCGCCGGCGCGAGACCTGGGCGAGCTTGCCCTCGAGCTTCGAGTCCGGCCGGGCGAAGTAGATGTGCTCGAAGACGCAGAACGCCCGGCGGTCGGACTCGGCGACGATCCGCGACTCGACGCCGTCGGGGCCGAGCGAGACCATCTCGCCCGGCTCGATCTCACGCTCGAGCTTCGCGCCGATGATGTCGAACGCGCACGACTCCGAGGCCACGCACCAGCGCTCGCCGAGGCGTCCGAGCGCCAGGGGTCGCAGGCCCGCGGGGTCGCGGAAGGCGACCACCCGGTCGCGTGTCATGATCACCGTCGAGAACGCTCCCTCGAGGCGGGGCACGACCTCGGCCACCGCATCCTCGATGCGATCGGCGTCGTGGGTGGAGAGCATCGCGGCGATGATCTCCGAGTCGGAGGTGGAGCGAAAGCCCACGCCGCGGGCGCGCAGCTCGGAGTGCAGCTCGACCGCGTTGATCAGGTTGCCGTTGTGGGCGAGCGCGATCTCGCGGACGTCGGAGCGGTAGATGGGCTGGGCGTTCTCCCAGGCCGAGGACCCCGTCGTCGAGTAGCGCACGTGGCCGAGCGCCATCGTCCCGTCGAGCGCGCGCAGCTTTGACTCGTCGAACACCTGGGAGACCAGGCCGAGGTCGCGCAGCGTGATGATCGGGCCGCCCTCGCTGGTGGCTATCCCCGCCGACTCCTGGCCGCGGTGCTGGAGCGCGTACAGAGCGAAGTAGGCGAGCCGCGCCACCTCGGACTCGGGCGCGAACACGCCGAACACGCCGCACTCGTCGCGGGGGCCGTCGCGCGCGTCCAAGGGCATGCCGTCGCTCGGAGCGGCGACCGGTAGCTGCACCGAGGTGCGGGGGGAGACCGCTTTCACGGGAAGAGGTCCGGCAGGGTGCGCTCATGCGCCTCGCGGGCGCGGGCGACCGACACGGCCACGGTAGCACCGCGGGCCTCGACCACGAGCTCGGTGCCGCCCGTCGAGCCGACCACGCGCACCGGCACAGACCCGGCTCGGGCGACCAGGTTCTCGACCGCATCGGGAGCGCCGGCAAGGAGCACTCCTCCCGGGCCCTCGCCGAACAGCGCGGCGTCGAGCGAGCCGGCCTCGTCGACCAGCGCGGAGACGTCCACCCGCGCTCCGAGGCCCGATGCGGCGCAGCACTCCGCCAGGGCGCACGCCAGCCCCCCGTCGGATACGTCGTGCGCGGAGGCGAATCGGCCGGAGCGCACGGCGTCGCGCACGAGCACGAGCGCGGCACGCTGCGCCTCGAGGTCGGCCACCGGAAGCCAGCCCGCGAGCCGTCCGCGCAGCTTCTCGAGCTCCGAGCCCGCGAGGTCGGGCCGAAAGGGCCCGACGAGCGCGATCGCATGCCCGTCCTCCGTCCAGGCACTCGGGAGCGTGCGCTCCGAGTCGGGCACGCGCCCGACCATCCCGACGACCGGCGTCGGGTAGATCGGCCCCTCGGAGCCCTCGTTGTAGAGAGAGACGTTGCCGCCCACCACGGGCACCCCGAGCGCGATGCAGGCGTCGCGCAGGCCCTCGACCGCGCGGGTGAGCTGCCAGGCGATCGCCGGCTTCTCCGGGTTGCCGAAGTTCAGGCAGTTGGTCAGCCCGAGCGGCTCGGCGCCCGCGCAGGCCAGGTTGCGCGCACACTCGAGCACGGCCTCGACCGCACCGGCGTAGGGGTCGCATGCCACCCGCCGGCCGTTGCCGTCGATGGCCACCGCGATAGCGCCCGCGCCGCCGTCGTGGTGGAGGTGGAGGACCGCGGCGTCGGCGTCGCCGGGGCGGCGGACGGTCCGCGAGCCCACGTAGGAGTCGTACTGCTCGTAGGCCCAGCGCTTGCTGGCCACGTTCGGCGAGCCGAGCACGGCCA
This sequence comes from Thermoleophilaceae bacterium, assembly GCA_013695885.1. Lineage (GTDB taxonomy): Bacteria > Actinomycetota > Thermoleophilia > Solirubrobacterales > Thermoleophilaceae > JACCZP01. The sequence goes on from JACCZP010000151.1 coordinate 9,363, forward strand.
GCAGGGTGTCGCCGATCTCCCCGTCGTCTTCGAGGCGCCGCGGTGGGGCGGCGTACAGCGGGGCGCCGGGAGGCTCCGGCGTGAGGTCGTACACCGGGCAGTCGTCGACCAGGGCGGAGACCGGCACGTCGCCCACCACCTCATCGCCGTCCAGCACGCGCAGGCGATCGGAGTCGGTCACGGTCCCGATCGGCGTGGCGCGCACGATCCAGCGCTCGGCCACGGCGATCACCTCGTCGATGCGCTCGGGCTCGACCACGCACAGCATCCGCTCCTGGGACTCGGAGACCATGACCTCGAAGGGCTCCATGTCCTCCTCCCGGAGCGGCACCTTCGACACGTCGAGGTCGATCCCAACCCCGCCCTTCGAGGCCATCTCCGACGCGCTCGAGGACAGCCCGGCCGCACCCAGATCCTGGAGCGAGGGCAACAGTCCGCGGTCGAGCAGCTCGAGGCAGCAGTGCATGAGCCTGTTCTCCTCGAACGGGTCCCCGATCTGAACGGTGGGCCGCGCGGCCAGCGAGGCGGCGTCGAGCTCGGCGCTGGCCAGGACCGACGCCCCGCCGATCCCGTCGCGCCCGGTGAGCGCACCCAGCAGCACGAGGTGGTTGCCCACGCCCGCCGCGGCGCTTCGCACCATGCGCTCGCGCGGCGCGATGCCGACGCACATAGCGTTCACCAGGCAGTTGTGCTCGTACGGGCCCTCGAAGGAGATCTCGCCGCCCACCGTCGCCACGCCGATCGAGTTCCCGTAGTGGCCGATGCCGGCCACCGCGCCGTTCAGCAGGTAGCGGGAGCGCGGCGAGTCAGGCTCGCCGAAGCGCAACGAGTCGAGCACGGCGATGGGCCGAGCGCCGATCGCGAACACGTCGCGCAGAATGCCGCCCACCCCCGTCGCCGCCCCCTGGAAGGGCTCGACCGCGCTCGGATGGTTGTGGGACTCGACCTTGAAGGCGACCGCGAGGCCGTCGCCCACGTCCACCGCGCCGGCGTTCTCGCCGGGGCCCATGACCACCGCGGGACCATCGGTGGGCAGGAGTCGCAGCAGCCGGCGCGAGTGCTTGTAGGCGCAGTGCTCGGACCACATGAGGCTGAAGACCGCGAGCTCGGTGGGGTTGGGCTCGCGGCCGAGCCGCGTGACGATGCCGTCGTACTCGGCGTCGGTGAGACCGAGCTCTCGGTGGCGCGGCCGGGCGGCCGGGGCACTGGAGCTCACGGTGCCGCGATCATCGAATCGAGCCGGGTCACCCCGACACCGCGCTCGAAGTGTGGCGTCCTGCTGGTGTCGGAGACCACCCGGGTGACGCGCTTCCCACGGGCACCGTACCGCCGGTGGCCTCGACCCACCGGGCCAGCGACTCGAACACGAGCCCTCCGTCGCTCGAGCCGGTGAGCGGATCGCTCGCGTGCTCGGGATGCGGCATCAGCCCCAGGACGTTGCCGGCCTCGTTGGACACGCCGGCGATGTCGCGCTCCGAGCCGTTCGGGTTCTGCCCGGCCGCGTAGCGGAACACGACCTGGCCGCGTGTCTCGATGGCGTCGAGCTCGCGCGCGGGGGCGTGGAAGCGACCGGTGAAGTGCTTGACCGGCACCGTCAGCCGCCGGCCCGGAGGGCAGGCGACCGTGAACGGAGACGACACGTTCGCCACCTCGACCTCCACCTCCCGGCACGTGAAGCGCAACCCCACGTTGGGCAGCAAGGCCCCCGGTAGCAGCCGCGCCTCGCACAGCACCTGAAAGCCGTTGCAGATCCCCAGCACCGGACCGCCTTCGCGGGCGAAGTCGCGGACCGCGGCCATGACCGGCGAGAGCGCCGCGATGGCGCCCACCCGCAGGTAGTCCCCGTAGGTGAAGCCGCCGGGGACCACCACGGCGTCGACCCCGCGCACGTCCCGATCCTCGTGCCAGAGAAGCTCGGCCTCACCGAAGCGCCGGCAGGCGTGCAGCGCGTCCTCCTCGTCGCAGGAGCCGGGGAAGCGGACGACCCCGAACCTCATCGCGCCTCCGCACCGGCCGGGGTGAGCTCCTCGATCTCGTAGTCCTCGATCAGCGGGTTGGCCAGCAGCTTCTCGCACACCTCACCAAGTCGCTCCGGGTCCTCCACGTCGAGCTCCACCAGCCGGCCAACGCGGACACCGGACACGCCATCGAAGCCGAGCGCCGGCAGCGCGCGCTCGACGGCCTGGCCCTGGGGATCCAGGATCCCCTTCTTGGGGCGGATGAGGACGCGCACCCTCACGCCGCCCAGGACCGCACGAGCCAGTCTTGGAAGGGCTCGCCGGTGATGCGCTCGTAGGCGTCGACGTAGCGCTG
>JACCZP010000177.1 GCA_013695885.1 Thermoleophilaceae bacterium
TCTGCGCTCGACACCGACACGCGCTCCTACCTCCAGCTCCTCATCAATGGTGGCGGACTCGGCCTGAAGAACCACGGCGACGACCTGCGCGAGGTGTTCCGCCGCTTCGAGCCGCTGCACCGTGACCTCGAGCGGATCCAGAGCGCGATCGCCGCGCGCCGGTTCAACCTACGGCGTCTGGTGCACAACTACGGCTCGCTCGTCCGCGAGCTCGGCAGCCAGGACCGGGAGATCGTGCGTCTCGTCACCGAGGGCAACCAGGTGCTCGACGCCTTCGCCAACGAGGACGACAACGTGTCGCTCACGGTGGAGAAGCTGGGGCCTGCGCTGCGCCGGACTGACATCACGCTCGGCAAGGTCGACCGGTTCGCCGACGTGCTCGGGCCCACGCTCGAGCGCCTGCGGCCCGCCTTCAGGCGCATCGACGACGCCAACCGTCAGCTCATCCCCTTCGGCCGGGAGGCCACCCCCATCGTGCGCAACCAGATCCGGCCCTTCGTCCGCGAGGCGCGACCGTTCCTCCGCGATCTACGTCCGGCCGCGCGGGACCTGGCCGACGCGACGCCGGAGCTTTCCACCTCCCTCAAGGAGCTCAACCGCCTGTTCAACCTGGCCGCCCACAACCCGGGCGGGCAGGATGAGGAAGGCGACCGCGACAACTACCTGTACTGGATCGGCTGGACGGGGCACGTCACCGCGTCGCTGTTCTCGACCAGCGACGCCGCGGGTCCGTTCCGCCCGACGGTCTTGACGCTCAACTGCGACACGCTGCGTGACACGCTGCGCGAGCAGCCCGGCCTGGCCTCGGCCTTCGGCTTCCTCGACGGGCAGGGCGTCAGCGCCTTCCTCGACGGCGGTGCCTGCCCCGGCGGCGGAGAGCGCAGCCCGAGCGAGGAGGAGGAGGAATGAACAAGGAGGTCCCCAGCGCGGGGCACATCGCGATCATGGGCCTCTTCGCGCTCACCTGCTTCGGCCTGGTGCTCTTCATGTGGATCACGTTCGGCGGCTCGATACCGCTGCAGCCCGAGGGCTTCAGGTTCCGTGCCGCGTTCCCGGAGGCGACGACCGTTGCCGCCGAGGCCGACGTGCGCATGGCCGGCGTGTCGATCGGCAAGGTCAAGAAGCAGGAGCTCGAGCAGGGCGGCGGACGCAGCATCGTCGAGATGGAGATCGAGAACGAGTACGCACCGGTCCCCATGGACACGCGAGCGATCCTCCGCCAGAAGACGCTGCTCGGCGAGACCTTCGTCGAGCTCAGCCCGGGCTCGCCCTCGGCCCCGAAGCTCCCGGAGAACGCCCTGCTGGCCCGCGGCCAGGTCAACGAGACCGTCGAGCTGGACGAGATCCTGCGCATCTTCGACAACCCGACGAGGCGTGCCTACGCCACGCTGGTGCGTGAGCTCGAGCTCACGGGCCGCGACGGACGCGGCGAGGACCTGAACGACGCGATCGGGAACCTGCCCGCGTTCTCACGCGACGGCGCCGACGTCCTCGGGGTCCTCGACGTGCAGGAGCGCGCGCTCACCGAGTGGATCCGCAACACCGGCCTGGTGTTCGACGCCCTCAACCGACGCGAGGGCGAGCTCGCCGACCTGATCGTCAACAGCTCGCGCGTGTTCAGCGCCACCCAGGCCCGCGACGACGAGCTGGCCGAGACCATCCGCGTCTTCCCCTCCTTCCTGCGTGAGACCCGGTCGACCATGGTCCGGCTCGAGGAGTTCTCGCGCGATACCCGCCCGCTGGTGAACCAGCTGAAGCCGGTGGCCGACGAGCTCGGTCCCACGGTCCGCGACCTGGGCGCCCTCGGGCCCGACCTCGCGGCGACGTTCAAGAGCCTCGACCCGCTGATCGAGGAGTCGCGGGTCACGCTGCCCGAGGGCGCGCGGCTGCTGCGCGGGCTCGAGCCCTTCCTCGAGGCGGCGCACACATTCCTGCCCGAGTTCAACCCCGCGCTCTCCTACCTCGACTTCCAGAAGCAGCAGCTCTCGGACTTCATCTCGGTGCCGGGCGCCGCCACCGCCGGAACGCTGCCGGAGAAGCGCAGGGGCGAGAGCGGCGGGCCCACCGGGCCGCGCCACTACCTGCCGCAGGTCGCGTTCATCAACAACCGTTCCTTCGAGGTCTCCAAGCGACGCCTCTCGAACGAGCGCGGGAACTCCTACCTCGCGCCCAACGCGTTGCTCCGTCAGCGCCCGTTCGGCATGCTCGAGTCATTCGACTGCCGTCCCTCCGGTGGCGAGAAGCCGAACGCGCGCGAGAGGTTCCCGCCCTGCTTCGTCCAGCCGCCGATGCTCTTCGACGGCAACAAGTACCCGCGCCTCCAGCGCGGCAAGGCGCCGGTCAAGCCCGCGCCGTTCACCGGCAACGAGGGCACCGCTCCGGCGAGTCCCTAGAGCCGGAGGGGGCGGGCGGCGGCTCCCTGCACCTACGCTTGCACCGTCGGGAGGCGCCGCTAGCCTCGCGCCTCCGCAACCTTCGGCCTCGCCGGCTGTTGTGGCGGGTCTGAGGCCATCGTCGTGACCGTCACCTCTCTCCACATCGGACTGCGCACCGC